>QKII01000093.1 GCA_003249625.1 Propionivibrio sp.
AACCATCTGACACCCGACGGGGTGCTGGTCGTCGAGATCGGTCACAACAAGGATGAACTGGAGCGCGCCTTCCCGAGGCTGTCTTTCGTCTGGCTCGACACAAGCGCCGGCGATCGTTTCGTTTTCATGCTGCGGCGCAAGGATCTAAACGCCTGAACGCAACGATTCGAGCGGCGTCACGCGTAGCAGTTGTGCACTGGCGAACCAGCCCGCGCCAATGACCAGCAGTCCGCCGCCGAATGCTCCGGCAGGCAGTAGCCACAACGCGGGCGACACGTCCAGATTGAACACCTGCCGGGCGAGGACCTGCCCCACTGCCAGCGAAGCAATCGCGGCGATCAGTCCCGAGAGTGCGCCAATCGACGCCAATTCTGTCAGCACAGCCCGCCGCAACTGCTCGCGACGCGCACCCAGAGCTCGCATGATGGCCAGCTCATAACGTCGCTCGTCGGCAGCCGACGCCATGGCTGCGTACAGCACGATGACTCCAGCAGCCAAGGTAAACAGGAAGATGAACTGAACCGCTCGTGCTACCTGATCCATGATCGACTGCAATTGCCGCACGATGGCGGCGACATCGACGACGGTCAGGTTGGGAAACTCACGAATCAGGCGACTCACGAAGCCGGCTTTTGCATCCGGCAGGTAAAAGCTGGTGATCCAGCTGGCCGGATACCCTTCAAGCACGGCAGGGGGCGTCAGTACGAAGAAATTGACACGCATCGAATCCCAGTTCAGCTTGCGCAAGCCGACTACGTTCACCGACACCGGTTCGCCGGCGACCGAAAACTTGAGCATATCGCCAACACGCAACCCGAGTGTTCGCGCCAATCCATCCTCTATCGAGGCTGCCCCAACCACCCCTTTTCTCTCCGAACCGAGTTCGGCCGCATTGAACCAGCGCCCGGACGTTGTGCTATTTCCCTCGGGCATCCCGGACCGGTACGACAGGTTGAACTCCCGTTCCACCAATCGCTTGGCGCGATCGTCCTCGTAGCGCTCCGGGCTGACCTCTACCCCATTGATCGCGACAAGCCGGCCGCGGATCATCGGCGAGAGCTCCGGGGCAAGACCGTCGTGCGTAAAAAACCGCCGCACCGCATCCCGCTGATCAGGCTGGATGTTGATCACAAAGCGGTTTGGCGCCTCCGGTGGAATTGCACGTTGCCATGCATCGAGCAACTCATTGCGCGTCACGGTCAGCAAAAGCAGAGCCATGAATCCGAGCGACAGTGCAACGATCTGCACGACACTGGCCGCTTGGTGCCGTTGCAGACTGGCCAGTCCGTAGCGCCACCCGAAACCGGCTGCCCCGGACGAGCCACGGCCTACCGAGCGTATTCCACCGAGCCCACGAATCGCCAGCCAGGCGAAAACGCCAAAGAGCAGCGTCGCCACGACAAAGCCCCCAACGACATAGCTTCCAAGGCGCGGTTCGCCGGCAACCCAGAACATCAGACCCGCAAGCACGATAGTACCGGTCGTGTAGCCGCCGATAAGCCGAAAGAACGAGGTTCCGGCAGAGAGAATTTCTCGGCGCAGGACGCGCAAAGTTGACACCTGTCGCAATTGCAATAAAGGAGGCAGGGAAAAACCGGAAAGCAGCAGCAGTCCAACCAGCCCTCCCTGAAGCGCCGGCAGGATCCCGGGTAAAGGCAACGACGTCGTTAGAAACTGTGCCAACCACGCATTTAATACGAAGTGCGCTGCATAACCTAGAACACAGCCTATGAGGGAGGCAAGCAATCCGAGAAGAAGGAATTGAACGACGTAGACCCGCAACAGGAATCCCTGCGTCGCGCCCAGACAGCGCATGATGGCACAGGGATCGAGGTGCCGTTGCATGTAGCGACGCGAGGCAAGTGCGACGGTTACCGTCGCCAACACGACCGTCAATAGTGCAGCAAGTCCGAGAAATCGCTGGGCACGTTCAAGCGCAGTGCGGATTTCCGGGCGGCCGTTCTCCGCATCTTCGATGCGTTCTCCTCGTTCAAGCTTTTTATCAATAGAAGATCGGAACTGTTTGATTATTCTATAATCACCGGCAAGAAGCAGGCGATAGGAAACCCGGCTTCCCGGCGCGATGAGGCCTGTTTCCTCCACGTCCGCCAGATTCATCATAAGGCGCGGTGCAACGCTGAAGAAATTGAGGCCCCGATCAGGCTCATAGGTTAAAAATTGAGCAACGCGCAACCGGCTTCGCCCCACGTTCAGACTATCACCAACCTGCAAGGACATCAGAGCGGCCATCCTTTCATCGACCCACACCTCGCCGGGATGGGGAATCCCGGAGGCAGGAGCATCCTCCGCACCAGCGCCGGAGGCAATACGGAGTCCACCGCGCAATGGATAAGCGGCCGATACCGCCTTGATCCCGACCAGTTGGGTCCGTGCATCATTCCCATCGCCGGCGGAGACCATACTTGGGAAGGTACGGGTTTCGGCGAGTTGCAGCCCCCGGGTTCGTGCTTCCTCGGCAATACGGTGTGGCCACGGATGATCCGCAATCAGCAACAGATCCGCCCCTAATAGCTGATTGGCTTCCAGCGCGAGTGCCTGCCGAACACGATCGGTGAAGAATCCAACTGCCGTAAGCGCCGCCACAGCGACGATCAACGCTGCCATCAAAAGATGCAGTTCGCCGGACCGTGCATCACGGCGCAACATTCGCCAGGCGAAATGCAAGCTGTCCGACATATTGGTTCGTTCAGGCATCTACCCAACCCTCTGAGCAATTCAGTAGCACTATAGTCATTTGCTGAGTGGAGAGGTTCAGAGAATACCTACTCTAGTTCGCGCAACCGCTGGAATGCTTCCTCGACCCGCCGCACGGCGATGATCTCCATGCCTGGGATTCCCTGTTTCGGTTTGTTGGCCTCGGGAATCATAGCCCGAGTGAACCCCAGTTTCGCCGCTTCGCGGAGCCGTTCCTGCCCGCGTGGAGCCGGCCGGATT
>QKII01000291.1 GCA_003249625.1 Propionivibrio sp.
TCAGTCCGAGTGAGCGTGCCACGCCCTGCCCCATGACAATCCCGTCGCGATCCTCGTCGCGTAGCGGGCGCCCCTCGATATAGCGCAGAAAGGTACCGAGCTTTTCCTCGGCAGCCGGCTCGACGCCCTCGCCAATGATTCCCAGATCCCGCTTCCCGTTATTGAGAACACCGGAGAATCCGAGGCGCGAAAGCGTCATTTGCACCCCGGGAACGGCCTGGATGCGGCGTTTCAACTGATCAGGCTGATCGATCAGGAAAGACTCGGGGGAACGAATGCGGCCTTCACGGTAGCCCTTGCGGGCGATCTGGATGTGACCACTCTGCGAGTGGATCACCGCCTCTCCGAGCTGATAGAAAATATCCTGAACGAACCCGCCGGCGAGAATCAGACCGGCAACCCCCAACGCAATCGCCGCAAGCGTTCCGGCGGAGCGCAAACGCTGCCGAAACACGTTGCGCAGCGCGAAAAGCAGGCGTTGAACAAAACCGGAAATCATGGCCATGGCCTCACTGGTTCTGCCGCAAGGCATCCACGATAACCATCCGGCTGGCCTTCCACGCCGGCAGTATGCTTGCGGCAAATGTCGTCACGATCGCAAGCACGAGGGCATCGACGATGAGACGGGGAACAATGAGAATTTCGCCGAGAAAACCGCGCGCCATACCGGGCGGCGGCGGCATCGGAATGCCGATGGCAGAAATCGCGTGAGCCAGAACGTACGCCAGGATCACACCGATGACGCCCCCCAGAATACCGATCATCGCCCCCTCGGCGACGAACATGCGCATCAGGGCGGCACGGCGCAATCCGATCGCCAGGCTCGTGCCTATTTCCGTCGTTCGTTCAAGAACGCTCATCATTTGCGTATTGGAAATCGTGAGAACGATGATGATCCCGATGATGACTTTGACGACGCTCACCTGCCTTGAAAAGAGTACGACCGTTTTGTTGTAGAAGTCGGCGAGCGCCGACCAGGGGACAATTTCAAAATGCTCGGGAGAAAGATGCTGACGAAGATAAGCTTCCGCTTCGGCTGTTTTTTGCGTCTCGTCAAGCAGAACGACCCAGGACGTCGCTCCGACGACCCGCATCAGTTTCCGCGCCACATCGATCGGCAAGCGAAGCGCGGTATCGTCGTACTCCTTGGTCGTCGTGGCGAAAATGCCAGCCACCTTCACCTCAACCGCACTCGGACTGCCGTTGGCTGCAGTCACCAGCAGCACAACCGTATCTCCCGGAGCGACACCCATGCTTCTCGCCAGTCCTTCACCCAGGAGAACAGAACGTTCGTCACTCTTCTCCAGATCTTGCCCGGTCATGATGTTGACCTGCGTGCTGACCGGCTTTTCCCTGACCGGGTCGACACCTTCGCCAATGAAAGCCACCGTCGTATCGCCATGACTGATCAGACCGCTGAACGCAAGACGTGGCGCCAGGCTCTTGAAACCGGGGATTTTTTCGATAACGTTTTGTTCTGCTGCCTGGTCCGGCAACAGGAACGCGTAAGGATCTGCAATACCTTTTTCGAAGTACGCCGGTCGCACGATCTGCAGATGCCCGAACTGGGAGTGAATCGCGCTTTCGCGCATCTGCTCGAAAATCCAGGTAATGAAGCCGCCGGCAAGCAAAAAGGCGACGATCCCGAAGGCAACCGTCAGAGTCGCCACGAGGGTTCGCTGCGGGTTGCGCCTGAGATTCCTCGACGCCAAGCGGAAATCGGCAATCAGACTGTTCATTCGGTCTGTTTCGTCTGCTAGATTTAGGGACGAGGCATCTATCATACGACAATCCCACCGGGCGGACGCATTATGAAAAATTTCAACTACGACACGGCTTTCTCGCGACATATTGGTTGGGTCACTGAATCGGAGCAGCAACGCCTGAAAAACGCGCGTGTCGCCATCGGCGGACTGGGAGGCGTCGGCGGAATCCATCTCCTGACACTCGCCCGCATGGGAATCGGGCGCTTCACCATCGCCGACTTCGATGTCTTCGACGTAGTCAACTTCAACCGACAGGTCGGCGCCACCGTGAGCACGCTGGAGCGCCCGAAGATCGATGTACTCTCGGAGATGGCGCTGGACATCAATCCCGAGATCGACCTGCGTACTTTTCCCGAAGGAATCCAGACCGCGACAATCGACGCCTTTCTGGACGACGCGGATATCTATGTCGACGGGCTGGATTTCTTCGCCTTCGAGGCGCGTCGCCAGACGTTTGCGGCATGCGAACGCAAGAAAATTCCGGTGGTGACCGCCGCGCCGCTCGGCATGGGGACCGCCGTCCTCGTTTTTGCCCCCGGCGGAATGTCGTTCGAGGACTACTTCGGCTTCGCGGAATGTACCGACGAAACCGAAATGGCCATCCGCTTCCTCGTCGGACTCTCGCCCGCCATGCTCCAGCGCGGCTACGTTGCCGACATGTCGCAGGTCAATCTCGCCGAGCGGCGCGGCCCATCCAGCATTGCCTCCTGCCAGCTCTGCGCCGGCGTAGCCGCCGTCGAAACGCTTAAACTATTGCTCGGTCGCGGCGGCGTCCGCCTGGCACCGCGAGCAAGTCAGTTCGATGCCTACCGCATGCGCTACGTAAAGACATGGCGCCCTGGCGGCTATCGCAATCCACTACAGCGCCTCATGACCGTACTCGTAAAAGCGCAGCTCGCAAAAACAACTGCAAACAAACGGTAAGGCGACCATGTCACGAGACACACTGATCAAGATCCTCGATCTCGCGCGCTGGGCACCCAGCGGAGACAACACCCAGCCTTGGCGCTTCGAGATCGTTTCGGACACCCACATCGCAATCCACGGCTTCGATACGCGCGACCACGTGCTCTACGACTTCGACGGACACGCCAGCCACATGGCACATGGTGCCTTGCTCGAAACCCTGCGGCTCGCCGCGACACGTTACGGACTCAAAGCCGAGTGGACGCTGCGCGACGGATGCG
>QKII01000031.1 GCA_003249625.1 Propionivibrio sp.
GATGACCGCGCCGCGCCGGGTTTCGTCGCACCAGAGCAGCGAGCAGTTCTGTTCGAAAGGAGTTACCGGGATAATCTGATAGCGAAGAGGCATGGCGTAAAACCTGTCGGCATGACGAAGCAGCCGAGTATAGCAGCGCGACAACCACCCCGGGAACGCCGTGCTACTGGCCGCCGAGCGGATTGATCAACTCGTACAAGCTCTTACAAGACTCCGGCGATGTCACTTTCTTCAAGCCCATTCAAAGCAACGAATCCTTCCCCCCTCGGCAGAGAGATGGATTTCGCAAGCGGCTTCGGAGCTATGACGGCCGTAGTAATCCGATGTCCTTTCGCCAAAAAAGTCGCTTCCTCACGTACACGCCACACCTCGACCTTGACTTCCGTCCCTATTTTCGCTTCAGCGGGCACTTCTTGCAGGGATGCGGTTTCTTGCAACACTTCTTGCTCTTGCTCATGAATGGATCCTTTCACGATTCCTGACTTTCGGCACCGTAATCCGCCACCAACAGGGCGCACTTGTGTTCGAGTTTCTGCTTGCTTTGGAGTTCCTGCTCACATACTTCAGGTGTTTCCGAAAATCGGCTTTGCCATGGACCTGACACCACGCTGAATACGGATTACCACCCCGCTATAATCGTTCAGTCACTGGAGGAAAGGAAAGGGATAGAAAACTCGCTTCGCCTGTCTGATGCGAAGATGAACGACCACACAAAGCAAAATGCCGGAACGATTCGACAATAACGACGATTACACCGCCACGCCTGTAGCGGGGCCGTGGCGAGTTCTTCTGACGCTTGCTGGGGTAATCTGCGTCTGTCTGGCCGCCGCGGGTGCCGTCCTCCCCCTGCTGCCGACCACTCCGTTCCTGCTGCTTGCCGCCGCCTGTTTCGCGCGCAGTTCGCCGCGGCTCAACCGCTGGCTGCACACGAACCGCATTTTCGGTGCCTATCTCCGACGCTATCGCCGCGGAGAGGGTCTTCCGCTGGCTGCCAAGATCGCAATCCTCTCGATGCTCTGGCTGTCGCTCGCCGCATCGGCACTGCTTGCAGTACCAGACCATCTCTGGCCGGCACGCGTCGCCTTGGCCGTGCTTGGCCTTGGCGTATCACTCCACATCCTGCGCATCAGGACTTGCCGGGCGACAGCGGAAACCACGCGCTGATTCGCCCGGAGTATCGTGAAATCATGCGGAGTCGCGTGCTGACCGCTCAGTCTGCGCCCGGATGGCCGGCACCAGCGGATATCGATTTACTACGCTCGATCGACTGCAGCGCGAGGTAGTTGTCGCCGAACTTGACGAGGTTGTCCATTTCCTTGTCGTAGCGGTCGAAGTGCATTTCCTCGTCGGCCACCAGTTCTTCGAACAACTTCTTCGACACCGAGTCCTCGTTCTTGGAACACTCGTTCGCCCAGCGGTTATAGTCGCGGGCACTGGCTGTTTCCATCTTCGTGGCGATATCGAGCATTTCCTTAACGTCGTGGATCTTCTTCACCGGTTCCGACGCAACCATCTCGACGTCCCCCTTGAGGAACAGGATGCGATCCGACAGTCTCTCGATGTGCATCATCTCATCGATGGCCGTGCGCTTGAACAGGTTGGCCAGCAGGTCATACCCCTGATCGTCGCAGTGAAAATGGAAATACATGTACTGATGGACAGCCGAAAGTTCATCAGCGACTGCCTTGTTGAGAAGTTCGATGCTTTTCTGGTTTTTCATGTTGTTTCTCCCATACGAAAGCGGCGGCTTGGTGGCAATGCGTGGAAGCGCCGGGAATCCAGCACTACGATTCTAAACGAGCCATTGCCTTGGGGCGACGTCCATTGCAGGCTTACCTGCTCAGATACTCGATTACGCTCCGCCCGGCCACGAAACCGCCCGCGAGGCACGCCGTCAGCAGATAACCTCCCGTCGGCGCTTCCCAGTCCAGCATTTCGCCGGCACAGAAGACACCAGGCAATTCGCGGAGCATAAGCCCCTCATCCAGCACATCGAAACGCACGCCGCCCGCCGAACTGATCGCCTCGTCGAGCGGACGCGGCGACAGCAGCCGCATTGGCAGAGCCTTGATCGCTCCAGCCAGCCTCGCCGGGTCGGCAATCTCCTCACGCGACAGGCACTCGTGCAGCAACGCCGTCTTCACGCCTTTGAGACCCAGGCGACTTTGCAAGTGGCTTGAGAACGAACGGGCACCGCGCGGCCGGGCCACCTCATCCCGCACCTTCTCCTCGTCGAAGCCGGGCAACAAATCGATCTGCAGCGTGGCGTCACCGGAGGCCTCGATGGCATCGCGCAGCGGCGCTGACAATGCATAAACCAGTCCGCCCTCAATGCCATTCTCCGTCACGACGAATTCGCCCCGTCGCCGGTGTTCTATTCCGTGCGCATCGACAAAGAATGCCTCGACGTTTTTCAGTGGCTGGCCAGCAAAGCGCGCGCGCAAATGCTCACTCCAGGCGACGTTGAAGCCGCAATTGGCCGGACGCAGCGGCGCGACCGGCACACCCAGCGATTGGAGCACTGGCAGCCAGCGTCCATCTGAACCCAATTTCGCCCAACTGCCGCCACCGAGCGCGAGAACCACCGCATCCGTATCGATCTGTCGCTCGCCGTCGGGCACCAGGAATTCGAGATGCCAGCGTCCATCGTTGGAGCGTTGCAGACCCTTCCAGCGATGGCGGAGATGAAAACGTACGCCTACCTCGCGCTGACGGTGCAACCACGCCCGCAACAAAGGGGCAGCCTTCATGCCGGTCGGAAACACGCGCCCCGAAGATCCCACGAAAGACTCGACACCGAGCGCGTGCATCCAGTCGCGAATCGCCTGTGGACCGAAGATATCGAGCCAGTGCTTCACCCGCTCGCGTCGTTCGCCGTAGCGGTTACAAAAATCGCCGAACGACTCGGAATGGGTGATGTTCATCCCGCCCTTGCCGGCCATCAGGAACTTGCGCCCACATGACGGCATGGCGTCAAAAACATCAACGTGCAAACCAGCCCGGGCGGCGACTTCAGCCGCCATCAACCCGGCAGGGCCACCGCCGACAACTGCCACCCGGCGCACTCCGGAAGTCACGCCTCAACCTGCATCGCTGGCCGGAGCATTCGCTCCGCCAAAAGATCAAGGCCGAACACTGACAGCGCATGATCCAGCCGCTCCGGGGAAGCCGTCGCCAGCAGCGCAAGACGCCCGCGGCGATGGGCACTTTCGCCGGCCAGGCGCAGGCACTGCCGCGCCACGGCATCCGCCACGTCGACGAGTTCCGCCCGCCCGCGCACGATTGGCTGCAGTACAGGCGCCAGAAACGCGTAGTGCGTGCATCCAAGCACGACCTGGTCCGCCCCGTCCGCCAACGCGGGTTCGAGATGCTGCCGCGCCATTTCGGAAAACGCTGCGTCGTCCAAATTCAGTGTTTCGACGCGGGTCGCCCAGCCTGGGCAGGCGAGGATGTCGACCTGCACACCGGATGCATGCTGACTAATCAGCCTGGCCAATCGCTCACTGCGCGCCGTGGACTCGGTGGTCAGCACGGCGATGCGTCCGCTCCGCGAGGCGCTGGCGGCCGGCTTGATCCCCGGCTCGATGCCAATCACGGGAATTCGCGGCAAGGCGGCCCGCAAAGCGGCCACAGCCGCCGCGGTGGCCGTGTTGCACGCCACCACCAGTTGCCTGCAGCCTTGCCCTTCAACGAGATACCGACCAATGCGCAACACGCGGTCGCGGATGAACGCGTCGTTCTTGTCGCCGTAAGGAACGTGCGCGGTATCCGCCAGATAGACGAGATCCGCCTGCGGCAGCGCCGTGGCGATCGCAGAGAGCACCGACAGTCCGCCCAGACCGCTGTCGAAGACACCGATCATCTAGGCAGCCGCGGTAACAACAACCTCGATGCGCATATCGGGATTGGACAGGCGCGCTTGCACGCAGGCACGTACCGGGGCTGAACCCTCGGGCACCCAGTTGTCCCAGACTGCATTCATCCCGTCAAAATCTGCCATGTCGCGCAGGTAAATGGTCGTCATCAACAGGCGTGACTTACTGCTGCCCGCTTGCAATAGCCGCTTATCCACGGCGTCCAGGACTTCGCGGGTTTGCACCGTGATATCCGCCGACAGAGTATCCGGCACTTCGACGAGATAGACCGTGTTGCCGTGGGTTACGATATCCGAATAGCGGCGCGTGGTTCCTTGGCGTTCGATGCTCATGCTCACTTTCCCTTGTCAATGAAAGAAGCCGGCAGAAGCCGGCTTCGGAAAACGTCGGTGCACCAGGGGAACCCGGTGCGGCGGCGTTTCTTAATGCTTGTTGCCGAACAACGTCTCGACCGGGATCTTGCCGATCTTGGTACACCATTCGATCGGGCCGGTCGTATGCACAGAAGTTCCTTCGGAATCGACGGCAACCGTCACCGGCATGTCCTGCAGGTCGAACTCGTAGATGGCTTCCATGCCGAGGTCCTCGAAGGCCAGCACTTTCGCACCCTTGATTGCCTTGGCGACAAGATAGGCAGCGCCACCGACAGCCATCAGGTAGGCCGACTTGTTGTCCTTGATCGCAGCGATCGCCGTCGATCCGCGCTCGGACTTGCCGACCATGGCGATGAGGCCGGTCTTTTCCAGCATCATGCGGGTGAACTTGTCCATGCGGGTAGCGGTCGTCGGGCCGGCCGGGCCGACCACTTCGTCGCCGACCGGATCGACCGGGCCGACGTAGTAGATGACGCGGTTGGTGAAGTCGACCGGCAGCTTTTCGCCCTTGGCCAACATGTCCTGAATGCGCTTGTGCGCGGCGTCACGGCCGGTGAGCATTTTGCCGTTGAGCAGCAGTTTCTGGCCCGGCTTCCATGCGGCGACCTGTTCCTTGGTCAGTGTGTTGAGATCGACGCGGGTGGCTTCTTTGAGGTCCGGCGTCCAGGTGACTGCTGGCCAGTCTTCGAGCTTCGGCGGCTCCAGCTTGGCCGGGCCGCTGCCGTCGAGGTGGAAGTGGATGTGGCGGGTCGCCGCGCAGTTCGGGATCATGGCGACCGGCAGGTTGGCCGCATGGCACGGGTAATCAAGCACCTTGACGTCGAGCACGGTCGTCAGGCCGCCCAGTCCTTGAGCGCCGATACCGAGGGCGTTGACCTTCTCGTAGATTTCCAGACGCAGTTCTTCGGCGCGCGTCAGCTTGGCACCGGAGGCCGCCTTGGCCTTCAGTTCATGAATGTCGCACGGCGCCATGATCGATTCCTTGGCCAGCAGCATGGCCTTTTCGGGCGTGCCGCCAATGCCGATGCCGAGGATGCCCGGCGGACACCAGCCTGCTCCCATCTGCGGAACGGTCTTCAGAATCCAGTCGACCAGATCGTCGGACGGGTTGAGCATGGCGAACTTGGCCTTGGCTTCCGAACCGCCGCCCTTGGCAGCGCAGATGACTTCGACGTGGTCGCCCGGAACGATCTCGTAGTGCACGACTGCCGGGGTGTTGTCCTTGGTGTTCTTGCGGGTACCGGCCGGATCGGCGAGCACCGAGGCGCGCAGCGGGTTGGTCGGGTCGTTGTAGGCCCGCTTGACGCCTTCGTTGACCATTTCCTGCAGGCTCATCGTCGCGTCGTCCCAGCGCACGTTCATACCGACCTTGAGGAAGACCATACCGATGCCGGTATCCTGGCAGATCGGACGATGTCCTTCGGCGGACATGCGCGAGTTGGTCAGGATCTGTGCGATGGCATCCTTGGCCGCCGGGTTTTCCTCGCGCTCATAGGCTTCCCCGAGCGCCTTGACGAAATCAACCGGATGGTAATAGCTGATGAACTGGAATGCATCGGCGATGCTCTGGATCAGATCTTCCTGCTTAATGCTGGTCATTTCAGGCCTTCTCTATCAATGAGTTAATCAACAAGGTACGAAAAACCGGGACGCTGGCCAAAGAACGGCTGTCAGCAATCTGAAATGTGAAGACAGCCGGAACAAATGGCTCCACTGGCTGTCTTTTTGGACCCGGGGATTCTATCACCAATCGCCGACCCCCATTGGGCGCACAAGGCCAGTGGGATCAGGGATTGGCGCACACCCTCAGGCGGCCCGCACGCGCGTCATCACGATCACCGCACGGTGACGTGGCGCCGGATACGGGGTGCGGAACACCCTCGTCGTCCATGTGAACGACCACGGTATCCCAAGTCCGCAAACCGTGGCGATCGATCGTCAGACGAAGCACCCAGCCGTGTTGTGCCGCGGGAAAATCAAAGCCATCGAAGACAAAATTACCGAGGCTGTAAACGATCAGACGGCCTCGGTAATACTCGGCCCCCTGCGTCACGTGCGGGTGTCCTCCGACAACCAGATCGGCCCCCGCATCAATCAGGCGACGCGCGAAAACACGTTGCCGCTCGCACGGCTCGGTTTCGCGCTCCCACCCCCAGTGCATGAACGGAATCACGATGTCGGCACCCGCCGCACGAGCCGCCCGGATGTCGTCGATAACGTAATCGTCCTCGCTCCAGGCGATGCCGGCCGTTTGAGGCCCGGCTTCGAACGAGCGCGGCTTGAATTCGTTGTAGCCCAGCACGGCGATGCGCAGACCGTTCTTTTCGATCCAGAGCGGCGTATGCGCTTCTGCCAGATCGCGGCCGCCGCCGAAATGGCGGACGCCCACCCGGTCCAGATGTCCGAGCGTTTCCAGAAACGCCGATTTCCCGTAATCACCGGAATGGTTGTTGGCCACCGAAACGGCGTCGAAATATCCGGACAGTACTGACGCCACGGCAGGTTTGGCACGAAAGACGACGATCTTGTTCTCCAATGCCTTGCCGCCGTCTGCGATGGGCGTTTCGAGGTTGCCGATTCGGTAATCTGCATCGTCCAGTAAGCTGGCTAACGGTGCGAAAGGATCGCGCGCTGAGGCCACAACGCGCCCCGGTCCGTCGTCAAGCATGATGTCGCCAGCGAACAGCAGCCGAATCGACTCGGCGTGGCCCTGCGCACAAAAGGCAAGGAACAAGAACAGGCCGATGAGGCGGTTCACAACGCCTCCCTGCCAGATCGCCACTCGCACCAGTACTGCAGTTCGCCGTCGCGCACAGGTTCATAAACGTGTTGCAGGCCTGAAAATCCGAATCGAGAATTCGTTGATCGACCAAGCGGGTACGGATGTGTCGCCTGATGGATAAGCACGGGTCCATCATCCCGGTCTGCGTACGTGTAGATCTTGATTGCTGCCAGATCGGCGGGCCGATTACGGAACACGACGCGAAAGCGGAAGTACGACCCCACTGCGATGGAGTCGACCGAATAACCTGAACGGACAGGTTCGGCGCGTAGCGACTTCGTTTCACCGCCATAGGTGTAATGGCACACAATCGACTCACCGGCAAAGCACGCGCCAGCGAACGCGAAACCGGCAAGAAGCAGGGAACGGATCAAGCGCCACACTCCAGCATGCATTGTCGAATCATCCGGGAAAGCAACGCCGTCGCCCTTGCCGGATCACTCTGCCCACAAATCGCCGACACCACCGCCACGCCCTGTGCTCCAGCAGCAAAAAGTGGTGCAAGATTGCCAGAATTGATGCCGCCGATGGCAACAACGGGCAACTCAGCCGCATCCACCAGCTGACCAAATTCGGCCACGCCCGTCGCCGCTGCGGCATCCAGCTTGGTACCGGTGGGGTACACCGGACCGACGCCAAGGTAATCGACATCAGCGGGCACGTCCGCCAGTTCGGCGGCGTTCGACACGGACAGGCCAAGGATTTTATTCGGCCCGATCAGGCGACGCGTCTCAGCCACGGCCAGATCGTCCTGGCCGACATGCACGCCGTCGGCATCGACCGCCAACGCAATATCGACGTGGTCGTTGATGATCAGCGGCACGCTGAACGGGGCCAGCACCGCCTTGAGTTCGAACGCCGTTTCCAGCCACTGCCGTTTTTTCCAGTCGGGCGCACGCAACTGCACCACCGTCGCCCCGTTTTCCGCGGCAATCCCGGCCGTACGCACCATCCCCGCCGGACCGCCACAGAGGTCTGGATCGAGCACCAGATAAAGGGAAAGGTCAATCGGGTTCAGCATGCCGTCTGCTCACGAATTCGCTCCGGCGTAAGCAGATACAGCCCGTCAAGAAACTCAACCTTGAACGATCCCGGCCCGCGACTGGCGGCTACGGCGCGCTCGCCGCACAGGCCGGCCACCGCACAGGCGGCGGCCACGGCGTCGAGGCGATTCGACGCCTGCGCGGTGAAGGCCGCAACCAGCGCGGATAGTGCGCAACCTGTACCCACCACCCGGGTCATCAGCGGATCACCCCACGGCGTCGCCCAGGTTCTCGCACCGTCGGTGATGAAATCGGTTTCTCCCGTCACGGCCACGACAGCACCGGTCGCCCGGGCCAATTCTTCCGCTGCACCAATTGCCGCTGCAGACCCAGTCGTCGTGTCAACCCCGCGACCTGCGCCCGAAAATCCGGCAAGCGCGAGAATTTCCGAGGCATTGCCGCGAATCGCCGCCGGCCTGCATTCCAGAAACTCGCGACATGCCTGCGTCCGGTAATCCAGCACGCCGGCCGCGACAGGATCAAGTGTCCAGGGCACGCCAGCCCGGTTAGCCGCGGCGACGGCCTGTTTCATCGATTCCAGCCTCGCCGGATAAAGCGTCCCGACATTGACAAGCAACGCCCCGGAAATTGCGGCAAACGACGCCACTTCCTCCTCGGCGACGATCATTGCCGGCGACGCCCCGGCCGCCAGCAAGACGTTCGCGGTAATTTCCTGCACGACCTCGTTGGTCAGCAGATGAACAAGCGGATTTACGGAACGAAAGCGTGCCAGTTCATTGGCGATGACATCAACGGGAAGAACATTGGGCATGATGGGCGACGACAGTATCGGAATGCAGAAATGAATGCGTCGCTGCAGTATCCCACAGCGACGCGATCTCTTCACGAATGGGCAATCGCCCCGGTCAGAAGATTATTTCTTCAGAATGTCCTTGCCAAACCATTTGGTCGAAATGGTCGCCGCTGAACCGTCGGCCTTCATGTCGTCAAGTGCCTTGTCGATCCTGGCCATAAGGGCGGTATCGTCCTTGCGCACGCCGACGCCAAAATCCTCGGTGCCGAAATTCTCTTCCAGCACGCGGTACTCGCCCGGCTTCTTGGCAACATAGTAGCGACCAACAATTTCATCGACAACGATCGCATCGAGGCGGCCAGCTGAAAGATCCATCAGGGCGGTCACGTTGTCGGAGAACTTCTTCAGTTCCTTCAGCCCCTTCGCCGTTTCGGCTTCCTTGTTCACCGCATCGACGGCGCTGCTGCCGTCCTGCACACCAACGACCTTGTCCTTCAGTTCGGCCTTGGTGTTTATCGCCGATTTCTCTGGCACCACGATAATCTGGCGGTTCTCCAGATACGGTTTGGTGAACAGGATGTTGGCCTTGCGTTCCTCGGTAATCGTCAGACCGTTCCACAGCACGTCGATGCGCTTGCCGTTGAGTTCGGCCTCCTTGGCGCTCCAGTCGATCGGCTTGAAAGTCACCTCGACACCAAGCCGCTTGCCGGCCTCTTTAGCCAGATCAATGTCAAAGCCGACAATATCGTTTTTCTCGTCGCGGAAGCCCATGGGCGGGAAGTGGTCATCGAGACCAATCACGATGGCAGCGGGGGCTGCCGGAGCGGGCGCGGGAGCCGGCGCTGCGGCCGCTGCCGGCTCTTCCTTCTTGCCGCAGGCGATAAGGAACGTCGAGGCCACGAGGGCGGCCAGCAGGAGCGAAACACGTTTTTTCATTTTATTCATCCAGTTAATTGAGCCGGGGGAAATCAAACCTTTTCCGCCGCTGGCTCTCGCGGCAGCAGGAGGTTGAGCAGTACAGCGAGCACGCCGCACAGGCTTATGCCCTGCAGCGAGAAACTGCCGATAGTCACACCAAGACCGCCGATGCCGGTCACCAGCGTCACCGAGACGATGCACAGATTGCGTGCGCTGGCGAGATCGACGCGACCGTCCATGATCGTCTTAAGGCCGATGCCGGCGATCGATCCGAACAGGAGCATCATGATCCCTCCCATGACCGGCATCGGGATTGTCTGCAGGAAGGCGCCAAACTTGCCGACGAAAGCCATAAGGATGGCGAACACTGCCGCCCAGGTCATCACCACCGGATTGAAGTTCTTGGTCAGCATCACCGCGCCTGTCACTTCGCCATAAGTCGTCACCGGGGGACCGCCGAACAGACCGGCAATGTTCACTGCAAGGCCATCGCCCAACAGCGTGCGATGCAGACCAGGCGATTCAGTGAAGTCCTTGCCAGTCACCGAACCGATCGCCAGTATGCCGCCAACGTGCTCGACGATCGGCGCAATCGCCACAGGAATCATGAACAGGATCGCCGCCAGGTTGAACTCCGGCTTGCCGAACTGAGGCACCGCCAGCCAGGCAGCCTGCGTCACTTTCGAAAAATCGACGACGCCGATCACCATCGAGTAGGCATAGCCCACCGCCACACCGACGAGGATCGGCACCAGTTTCAGGAGGCGGCGCGCGCGAATCGCGGTAAGCATCGTCGCCAGCAGCGAGATCGCTGCCACCGACAGCGCCGTGCCGTAGGGCATGATCTGCTGGTCGCCGGCCTTGCCGGTCGCCATGTTGACCGCTACCTGCGCGAGGCCGAGGCCGATCACCATCACCACCGGGCCGATCACGACCGGCGGCAGCAGACGATGGATGAAACCGACCCCGCGCCATTTGACGAGGCCCGCGGCAACGTAATAGAAAAAGCTCGCCGAGGCCAGCGCACCGAAGGTCGCTGGCATGCCCCACGTCTGTACCGAATAGATCACCGGGGCGATGAAGGCGAAGCTGGAACCGAGGTAGATCGGCACCTCGCGCCGGGTACAGACCTGAAAGACCAGCGTGCCGATGCCAGCACCGAGCAACGCGAGGCTGGGGTTGAGGCCGGTAAGCAACGGCACCAGCACGGTGGCCCCGAAGGCGACGAAGAGAATCTGCGCGCCCGCCAGGGCGGTACGCCAAGTTGGGTCTTTGGCCGGAGTCACTGCCACGGTGGTT
>QKII01000229.1 GCA_003249625.1 Propionivibrio sp.
CGGAGGAGCGCCTGCAACTGGCGATCAACGGCGTCAACGACGGCATCTGGGACTGGGATTTACGCACCGACGAGGTGCACTTTTCGCCGAAGTGGAAAGAGATGATCGGCTACCAGGATCATGAGCTGGAAGGGAGCCTGGAGACCTTTCGCAGTCTGCTTCACCCCGACGATGAGCCGCGGGTAGTCGCCGCCATCGACGAATACCTCGCCGGCGTCACGCCCACCTATGCGGTGGAGTTCCGCCTGCGGACCAAGGAGGGTGACTGGAACTGGATACTGGCCCGCGGGCACGTGGTGCGCGATGAAAGCGGGCAACCCTACCGCATGACCGGCTCCCACACCGACATCACCAAGCGGCGCCAGTTGGAGGAGCAGATTCGCAAACTGGCCTTTTACGACACCTTGACCGACGTGCCCAACCGGCGCCTGCTGCTGGATCGTCTGGCACAGGCGATTGCCGCCAGCCGACGCTCCGGCCGCTTCGGCGCGCTGATGTTCCTCGACCTGGACAACTTCAAACCGCTGAACGACAACCACGGCCACAAGGCCGGCGATCAGTTGCTGATCGAGGCGGCGCAACGGCTGAAGAGCAGCCTGCGTGAGACCGATACCGTAGCCCGATTCGGCGGCGACGAATTCGTCGTGATGACGGGGAGCCTCTCGACCAACGCCGAAGAGTCGCGCCGGCAGGCCGAAACCATCGCCGAAAAGATTCGCTATCGCCTCTCCCAGCCCTACATCCTGCTCGTTCGCGGCGGCGAGACCACCTTCCACCGCTGCACCGTCAGTCTGGGCGTCACCCTCTTCAACGGGCGCGACGGCGACCCCGACGAACTGCTGAAATGGGCCGATGCCGCCATGTACCAAGCCAAGGCGGCGGGACGCAATGCGATCCATTTCGTCGACCCGCCCCCGCCACCTTCCCGGCCGACGCCCGATTAGCCATGATAGCATTCGCCTTGAAAATCCAGAGTTGATTGGGGAAGAGATTAATAATCTTATGCGCTTTCACGACTTCCATCTACAAGGATACGAAGTAACGGATTTCGGGGAGACAATCACCCTTCATCTCACCTATCCCTATCCGAATCGAGCCGGTGAACTGTCAGATATTCGCTTTAGCGAGGTGGTGCTTTACCATTTCACCCATACCTCCGGCGCCATTATCACCGATATAGAGGAATGGCCAATTGAAGAATTCGTCAGAACGATGGCTGGACAACTCGTCGAGTGGAACCGATTATACGGACTTCGAGGCCTGAAGAATCCCATTTCGAGCTATAGCGAGATGCTTCAATCCGAGGGTTACCAGGCATGGGAAATTTCGTCCGCCATAGGGTTTTATGGATTTGTTGTTTCGAAAGCGGTTAGCGAGGTACAAACAGGGTAAAATGTATTCGGCGTAACTTTGCTCACCGCAAGGCATCACATTGACACACGATGCGGATTCAAACTTGAAGTGCGACACTGGAATTAGCGAATTGTAATTCATTTTTGAATACATCGAAAGGCGTTTTGAATCCAAGGCATTTTCGTGGGCGATTATTCAAAAGATTCTGTACTTTCCTGACGGCGTTTTTAGAGAGAGATTTAAGGCTCATCTTCTTGGGAAAAAATTGGCGAATTAAGCCATTCATATTCTCGTTGGCGCCGCGCTCCCAAGATGCGTAGGGATGGGCAAAGTAGAATTTGGCATCAAGCGCTTCCGCAATCCGTTCGTGCTGGGCGAACTCCTTACCGTTGTCAGTGGTCAGAGTGTGGACGTGAGCGGCATAGGGCCTGAGAAGCGAGATCAAGGCATCCGCCACGACGGAAGCCTCCTTGCTCACCACGTGGGTGATCAGCGATAGGCGTGAGCGCCGCTCATTGACGGTGAGGAGGACGCCCTCGTGCGCGGCACCGATGACCAAGTCAGCCTCCCAGTCGCCTAAGCGCTCCCGCGTATCGACGATTGCCGGGCGCTGCTCGATGGATGTCTGGTTGGGGATCGTCCCGCGCCGCTCCTTACTTCCGTAGCGTTTACGGCGCTGCTTTTGGCAGCGGAGGGCGCGATGAAGAGAGCCACCAGCCCGCTGGTCGGCATAGATTCGCTGGTAGATGCTTTCGTGGCTTACGGTGGGGCAGCCGTTGGTCTCCAGATAACCTTCGATTTGTTCGGGGCTCCAGTACTGGCCAAGCTTCTCGTCAACCACAGCCCAGGTATCCGCTGCGATACGCGGCCCATTGGCACAGGCAGCTCGCCGCTCTTCGGCGCGTGACTGAGCCTTGCCTGCCTGATAGCTGAAGCCGACTGTATTGCGAGCCAGCTCTCTGCAAATGGTCGATTTGTGTCGCCCAAGCAGCGCGGCAATCGCGGCACTGGTTTGTCCTGCTTTCATGAGCGCGGAAATCTGGTATCGTTCGTCTTGGGTGAGGTGCGTGTAGTTCATTCTGACAACTCTGACGTGGTGGTCGAGGGGGCAGAATGCTATCGCATCGCACCCATTCAACCAACGGTTAATCAGGAGTTGCACTTCGAACTTGAATCCGCCCACATGGGGAAAAAGCCAAAAAACGAAAGATGCGTATGATAAATTTGATAATATAAGGGGTACCTTGTGCAAGACATGCTCAACATCAGCAAAAAATGCGCATCATGCACTTCCAATGTTTATGGGTGGAAAAAAGGAGCCCGTTAAGTTCGCAGATATCGACGTGGTGGTTCACAAGAATCTTCATGATCTTCTGAGAGTTGCACTAATGATTAATGAGTTCGCGGGACCTAACCGAAAGACCTCTGAGCAACTATTCAAGACAAACCCCGCAAAGAAAGGTGAGGCCATGAGTATACTTTTGCATGTCTCAAATTTCGTTGATGAGGCATGCAAAGGTCGGCCTGGCTATGAAGAGATCACTCCTGTAATAGAAAAAATTCAAAAAATTGGTGACTTTGATTTT
>QKII01000126.1 GCA_003249625.1 Propionivibrio sp.
GCCGATAAAAAGGCTCGACGAAATTGGACTGCTCATCGGATCTTTCAATCGCGTTTGTGAAACGCTCGAAAAACGGGAACGTGACTTGTTATCCAGCGAGAAGCGCTATCGCAGCATTTTCGAGAGCAGCCAGGATGCAATTAGCATCAGCCGGGTCAGCGACGACACCTATCTGGAGGTCAACCAGGCGTTTTGTGACGCCACAGGCTATGAGCGGGAGGAGGTCCTGGGTCGGACCGGCTTTGAACTGAACCTTTGGTGCGATCCGGAAGACAGAACGCGATTTTTTGAGCTGCTGCTCCGAGAGTCCAGATTGAAAAACGAGGAGATTTTTTTCAAGTCCAAGAGTGGATCAATCGCCTGCGCGCAGTTTTCTGCCACTATCACTGAAATCGATGGCGTCCCATGTGTTCTTTGCGTCTCACGGGACGTGACGAAGATCAAGCGGGTAAACAATGATCTGATTCAAAGCAATTCGCGCCTGGAAAGTCTCATAAGAGCGATTCCCGATATGGTCTGGCTGAAGGATGTCGATGGCCGATATCAGTTCTGCAACCAGCAGTTCGCGAATTATCTGGGTGCGCCGGAGCAAGAAATAATAGGCAAGACCGACTTTGAAATCGTTGGCAAGGAAGATGCTGAATCCTTCCGCGCTTTCGATGAGGCAACGATTGAGGAAGGGCAGACAATCGTGCACGAGCAGCAGGTATTGCTGAGGGGAACGCAACAGAAGATCTTGCTGGAGACCTCGAAAACTCCGGTGTTCGATTCACGGCAGCAGCTGATGGGAGTCTTGGGGATTGGTCATGACATCACGGTCCGCAAGCAGACAGAGGCCGAACTTGATCAGTATCGACACCATCTGGAAGAACTCGTGGCCCAACGCACCGATGAACTTGCAGAATCCGAGAACAACCTGAAAAACATTCTGGATCTGAGTGCGGACGGAATTTACTGGATCGACCTTGAGGGGCGAGTGAATTTCATCAATCCTTCCGCATGCGCCATGCTCGGCTATATGCCAGAGCAACTACTGGGGAAGGTTAGTCACTCGGTAATTCACTACAGCTACCCCGATGGGACTTTTTATCCTGCGGAGGAATGTTTTTGCCGGAAGGCGCTTGATCTTGGGGAAAGAGTTCGTGTTGACAAGGAGGTTTTCTGGCACGCAGACGGCCATCAGGTGCACGTCATGTGTGCGGCGGATCCGATGTTCCACGACGGGGTCGTGACGGGCGCTGTAGTCAGTTTTGTCGATATCAGTCGGCAACATCATGCCGAAGAGGCGAGAAAGCAGGCTCTGCAAGCCGCAGAGTCGGCAAACCGCTCCAAGAGTCTGTTTCTGGCAAACATGAGCCATGAAATCCGTACTCCGTTGAACGGGATCATCGGCATGACGCACGTGTTGCAGCGTGGTGCCACCACGCCAGAGCAAGCGAGTCGCCTTGTGAAGGTAAACATCGCTGCCGAACACCTGCTCAGCCTGATCAATGACATTCTCGACCTCTCCAAAATCGAAGCCGGACGGGTGGTTCTGGAAGAATCCACGGTGTCGGTCGGGAGGCTTCTGGGTAACGTCAACTCGATCACCGTTGAGCGGGCCCGATCCAAAGGGCTCGATTTGCAGATCAAGGCGGATTGGTTTCCGCCGAACCTCGTTGGCGACACCACGCGTCTGCAACAGGCGCTACTCAATTATGTAACGAACGCGATCAAGTTCACCGAAACGGGAACCGTTGCCGTTCGCGCAGTGTGCCAGGAGGAGAAGAGCGATTCCGTACTGGTGCGCTTTGAGGTTCACGACTCCGGGATCGGAATTTCCAACGAAGTAATCCCACGGCTGTTTTCCGCGTTCGAGCAGGCCGAGGAATCGACAACGCGCAAATTTGGCGGAACAGGTCTTGGCCTGGCGATTACGAAACGTTTGGCAGAGATGATGGGAGGGGAAGCCGGCGTAACGAGCAAACCGGGCGTTGGCAGTACCTTCTGGTTCACGGCGCGTTTAAGGAAAGGCGAAACTCAATCAGATGCCGCGACCGCAGTAATCTCCGATGCAGAAAATGTCATCCGCCAGTCACAAGGCGGGCGCCACGTTCTGGTTGTCGACGACGATCACCTCAATCGGGAAGTCGCCCAGTTCCTGCTTGAAGAAGCCGGATTACTCGTCGATACCGCGGCTGACGGCATGCAAGCCGTCAGCAAAGTGCGGGAAGTCTCGTACGCATTGATTTTGATGGACATGCAAATGCCGAATCTGGACGGCATCAATGCAACCAAGGAAATCCGCGGGCTTCCTCTCGGGCACGATGTCCCGGTCCTGGCATTGACAGCCAATGCTTTTGCCGAAGACCGTGTGCGCTGTCTGGAGGCGGGAATGAATGACTTTCTGGCAAAGCCGTTCGATACTGATGCACTCTATGCAGTGGTGCTGAAATGGCTGGAGAGGTATAGCGCGAATGCCTCAGAACAATCGGCTGCGATTGCTGCGCAGCCCATGTCCGAAGCCTGATCTGCGCCGCTACCCCAACCAAGTGAGCACGGAAGACTTCCCGGGATCGGCGAGATTCACTTTGGCGAAGGAAACCGAGAGGCGAAAGACAGGGGGACCCGCACAACAGGAGAGGATTGCGGTTCTCCCAAGTGGTATTTCCACCGATACTAAAACTGCGGCGGCGAGCGCAAGTTCCACTCTGTCACCCGCCATAAGATTTCTGATGCTGCGTCTGGAAATTGCTGTTCGGGGGACAAACTACCCGATAGAACATCTGCCAGGCGACACTCCCTCAGGATCTACCCAAGAAACGGCTTGATCCAGTACAGCCAGGTATAGGCCACTGTCAACACGACACCGACCGCGATCACTACGCCACGCAACCAGGCGACCGGCATCCGTTTCGCGACGCTGCCACCAAGAAAACCGCCAG
>QKII01000298.1 GCA_003249625.1 Propionivibrio sp.
TTCGGCGCGCTGCGGATCGACGGCATACTCGATGTCGACGACATCTCCCTCCCGAACGAGGTCGCCAAGGAAATGCAGGCGGGGAAAGCGGTGCGCGCGGCCTATCAATTCGAAGCCGTGGTCAGTATACGAGGTTGCCAGTGGCAGATGACGCGCCGCGAGGCACGTGAGAACTCGGCCATCTTCAGGACCTACGACGAGTTGTTCCCTGGCCTGCAAGGGACCCCCCGTCCCGCTGATCGCAACCGCAGCCCCCACCTGTTCTCGGTTTTCCTCGACCCGAGCAAGAGTGTCAAAACCTCAGGTTCCGTCAGCTTCGCCTTCGACCTGAAAGTGCTCGTTCCCGATTACGAAGTCGACGGGGTGATGTTCATGAAGCGCCACTACGAGGGCGGCTACATCTTGCGCCAGTGGGTACTGGTCGAAGCGTTTCCAGATGCATCGATTCCCACGGGGTGGCGCATCAAGTACGGCTATCAGGAAGACAACCCCGGCCGCCCCGGGAAGAGCGCTCCAACCTACGCCTTGCCCGACGGCAGCGGACTCGCCTTCGACATCCCCATAGAACAAAAGACGCGCCCCGGCATTTCAGGAAAGCTGCACATCGAAGCGCGTCCTTGGTCTTGAGTAAGAACATCATGGAATTCGTCGGGAAACGTCAACCGCTGACATCATCGGGGCTGAGCAACGCGCTCGCTCAAATCGGTCTGCAACCGGCCGAAGCAGCTGTAATCTGGGCCGTAGTGGATGTGGAGACTTCGGGCGTAACGCAGGGCTGCGGTTTTCGACTGGACGGCCGGCCGCAGATCCTCTTCGAGCGGCACATCTTTCGCCGCGAAACGCAAGGGCGCTTCGACGCGCAGGCCCCGCATCTCTCCGGCCCGCCCGGCGGCTATGGAGGTTTGGGCACGCAATACGCAAAACTCGAAGAAGCGCTCTCGCTGTGCCTCGCCCACAACCTCGGCCTGGAACCTGCCTTGCGCTCGGCTTCGTGGGGGCTCGGCCAGATCATGGGATTCAATGCCAACCTGGCTGGTTTCGAAAGCGCCGAGGCAATGGTTCGTGCCATGACGGACGGCGAGGACGAACAAATTCTGGCCATGTCCCGGTTTCTCGTTGCCCGGAATCTCCACAAGGCATTGCAAAGTCGCAACTGGGCTGCCTTTGCACACGGATACAACGGAAAGGCATACGCGAAGAATCAGTACGACATCAGGCTTGAACAGGCGTATGCCCGCCTGTCATCCGGCTCGCTCCCCAATCTCCAGTTGCGTGCGGCGCAGATTGCTTTGCTTTATCTTGGATTTTCGCCGGGCAAGATTGACGGTGTGATCGGACAACGCACGCGCAATGCGCTGAGCAGTTTCCGCCTGCAAGCCGGACTACACCCTGGACAAGACCTCGACGGCCCCTGCTACATTGCGCTTTGCCAGAAGGCAGGGGTAGAACCCTGATGACGCCCCGGTTGATTACAAACCGTTACGCAAGCACTGAAGATATCAAACAGACTTTGGAATGATGGACGCCTAATATTACCGACGTTGCTTCAGCGTCCCCCGCTGACAATGTTTGACCCTCCCTGACCCATCGCAAAGATGGGATTTTGAATCCCATGCCGAACCGGTGTGGGATTTTTTTTTAGGATGGCCGGCGCCCGAAATAGTGAATGAAGTTTCGGGAGTTCGCAAGCAATACGGTTGATCTGCGGGGCGCGTTGCAGTTACAAATGAACAACTGGCTAACTCGGATGAAAGGATTGAACTATGTATTCCGTCGTGAATAAAAGCACCGGACAAGTCCTCGCTGCCAACCTGACACTGGATGCGGTTGATACCTGGATCGCCAGGAACGAGTCGAAATATGCCGGAATCCGCGTTGTCGGCATGACAGTATTCGTTGCCGAAGCCGGTTGAACGGCCACGACCCGATAACAAACGACACAGGGGAATTTCAGAACAACCGTGCAATTTCCCCCCGGGAAAGGCAACCCCTTTCCCGGATGATGTTCCCGCAATACCCTCCCCGAAAATACGCGTGAGCCGCCTATGCATCGGCCATTAACGCTGCCGATTCGCATATACTTGCTGCGCTAATCAGAACGCAGGGCGGGAACACCAGCATGAGCCTCATTCGGCAACTCAGATCGATACTCTCCAAAAACGACGCGGCACCATTGCGGGTAACCAACCCCACGCAGACCGAGCGGCGTCGGAAAAAGCGCTACAGCCACACAGGCCGCAGGATTCTGATCATTGACGATTCGCCTACCGTTGTCGCTTCGCTCGGCAAGACCCTTCGCTCAGCCGGTTGCCTGATCACCGAGGCCGGGGACGCCGAATCCGGCATGGACGTCGCGCGCTCTGGCAAACCGGATCTCATCTTCCTCGATATCGTCCTTCCTGGCATCAGCGGATTTGCTGCGCTGCGTCAGATGCGCAAGGAACAAGCAACCAGCCGTATCCCCGTGATCCTGATCAGTGGCAACGAGCAGGCTACCGAACAGTTCTACGCAAAACGTATCGGCGCCGACGACTTCATGAAAAAGCCGTTCGCACGCCATGAGGTGTTTGCACGTATCGATGCACTTGTGAATGCCGGCAAACTGCCGCAACTCGAACTCGATTCAAAGCCAGAGAACGGTGCCACGAATCCCGCTGCACACACGCAGGCCTTAGAGTTACCTGTTCCGCCAGCCCCGACACCCGCAGCGACGGCGGAAACCGCGCCGAGGCAACCACCTCTCCCTCCGCGCCAGGAGCGGAGAACGCCGCACCTTCCCAACGAAGCCATCGCCCGCATGTCGCCAATGGAAGCACGGCAGCGACTCGCTTCGATGGGATTGCAGTATTTCAGCCAGGAACAGTTCAACGCCGCTGTCAAACGCGCCGACAAACTGGCAGTCGACCTGTTCATCATCGGCGG
>QKII01000255.1 GCA_003249625.1 Propionivibrio sp.
GGCGCCTGCTTTTCTGGATCCGGGGACGCAGAGCTTGAGATTTATCCTAGCGAAGACAGCCATGTATTACGGAGAGAAACTCAATGCGGGGACACATCTTGTCGGCGCCATGCTTGCGCTTGCCGGCACCATCTGGTTGCTGGCAAACGCCGTTTCCGCCGGCGATGGCTGGAAAATTGCCAGCAGCGCCATCTATGGCGCCACACTGATCGCGCTGTATGGCATATCAACCGCGTATCACAGCACTCAAGGAAGGACTAAGGCGGTATTGCGACAACTGGATCATCTCTCGATCTATCTCCTGATTGCCGGCAGTTATACACCGTTCTGCCTGGTAACTTTGCGCGGTCCTTGGGGCTGGTCACTGTTTGGAATCATCTGGATGCTCGCGGCTCTCGGCATGTGGCAGGAAATGAGGCCAAAATCGGGGCCGAGAGTGCTATCGGTAGTGATCTATGCGACTATGGGTTGGATCGTGCTCGTAGCGGTCACTCCATTGCTGGAACACCTCGGAAAAGACGGTTTCTTTTGGTTGATTACGGGCGGAGGCGCTTATACGATCGGTATCTTTTTTTACGCCTTCGGCAAGCGCTACCCAAGTTGGCACGGCATCTGGCACATGTTCGTTCTCGTCGGCAGTGTGCTTCATTTCATTGCCATTTCTTTTTTTGTTGTCTAAATGCCGTGGAAGAGCCCTGATTCTCTGACGTTGATGCATTGACAAATCAATGCAGACTTTTGGCATAAGCCTTTGGGATACCCGTCGATTTTGACTACCAACAGGTTCTCTATCAGGAACAGAACTTATGGGCGAGATTTGGTGATACTCATTAGATTCGGACATAAGACAAGTCCAGAAAGGCAGCTCGATGATCGAATCCATTTTGCTGACGGTGGCACGTCTTTGCACGTATGAGCAAAAGCGTCTCCTGACCAATGCCAGCAGTTTTTTTTTCGAACGCGACGGCCGCTTGTTTCTCGTGACAAGCCGACACGTCATGCGAGATGAACCGAGCAAGCATTTCCCCGATCGGATTGAAATCGAGTTGCATACTGATCTGGATAACCTGGCCAGTTCTACCGGATTCTCAATTCCGCTTTACAAGGACGGTAGAAGCCTATGGCGCCAAGGTGAAGACGCCGCAGGGGAGATTGACGTAGCCGTGATCGAAATTGACCGCGCCGCGCTTCCGGAAACGGCGGTCTACAACGCCTTTACACCTGAATGTCTGTCTCGCCCGGAAGATCTGATAGAAATCGGAGCCCCGTTGCTGGTTGTCGGTTTTCCGCTGGGGTTCCACGATGAACTGCACCACCTGCCGGTTGTTCGGCAGGCGGTAATCGCGTCATCCTTCGGCATGCGATTCCAGGGACATGGTTATTTCCTTACCGACGCGCGCACCCATCGTGGCACGAGTGGAGCACCAGTCGTAATGCGCTCCCCTGCGGGCAAGACCGTATCGAACGGTCTTGGATGGATATTACTGGGCGTTCACTCAGCACGGATGGATATTGGCTCGCGAGATCGCCAGGAGGATGAAGCGTTGGGGCTGAATTGCGCCTGGTATGGCGACATTCTTTTGACGCTTACCGCACACTAAACGTAATTTAGAATAAGTTTGCCATTCGACAGCTGCGCCACGCCCGGGGCTTCTTATGCGAACAACTCGATCCGCGCGAACAGGAACGAATTTGCGCCCTATCAATTGACCATGTGGCTGGTTTCAGAGTGGAGCCGACCTTTCACGGTTAGCTGTCTGGCACGGACGAACTTCTGCTCGCGGCCGAACCCTGCCCCACACCTTCCACATCGACACGGCAAGGCAAGGCAATTGCGAGCCGCATAGTCCCGACCATCCAGCGTCTTAGCGAGTCGAATCAAGTTAAGCGGCATTTACCGTCCACCGCAGAATCCGGGCGCCCATAAGGAAATCCGCTGGCCGCCCGGACGGTTAGTGCGCCAATCAGCCGAGGTCCACCGGCACGAACAGTTTGGCATCGCCGCGCTGGATCAGCAGCGCGACGCGCTTCGCGGCTTTCGCCACCAGAGCGCGCAGTTGCTCGACGTTAGCCACCGGTTCCCCGTTGACCGACAGCACGACATCGCCGCGCCGGATTCCCGCCTTGGCTGCCGCACCGGTAGCATTCTCCACGACGAGACCGCCCTTGCCGCCGATCTGGCGACTCTCTTCCGGTGTCAGCGTACGCAGTGCCAGGCCCAGCTTGCTTTGCGCCGTTTCCTTGTTACTGTCGGCGCCGGCCGTCTTCTCGTCCTTGGCACCGCCGACCTTGACCTCGATCTCGCGCATGCTTCCCTTGCGCCAGACTTGCAGTTTGGCGGTATCACCGGGGCGCACGTTGGCAATGATCGGTGGCAGTTCGTTCGACGACTGAATTTCCTTGCCATTCACAGCCATGATGACATCACCGGATTCCAGACCGGCCTTGGCGGCCGGGCTTCCGGGCTCGACCGAACTGATCAGCGCGCCAACCGCCTTGCTCAGGCCAAACGACTCGGCCAGCGACTGGTTGACCTCCTGAATCGAAACACCCAGGCGGCCCCGCTGTACTTTGCCATGCTTGACGATCTGGTCCTGAATCGACATCGCCACATCGATCGGGATGGCGAACGACAGTCCCTGATAGCCGCCGGTACGGCTGTAGATCTGCGAGTTGATGCCGATCACCTCGCCGGCCATGTTGAACAGCGGCCCACCCGAGTTACCTGGATTGACGGCCACGTCGGTCTGGATGAACGGTACGTAGTTGTCGTCCGGCAGCGAACGCGACTTGGCCGAGACGATGCCTGCACTGGCGCTGCTTTCGAAACCGAATGGCGAACCGATCGCCAGCACCCACTCGCCAACGCGCGTGTTGGCCGAACTGCCAATCTTCACTGTCGGCAAATTGCGTGC
>QKII01000481.1 GCA_003249625.1 Propionivibrio sp.
GAGGAACTCGATGCGGTCCTGGTCGAGGCCGCCAAATGGGGCGTGCGCGAGCTGCCGATGGGGCCCAACTGGCTGGCTCTGCCGGACGGCCTCGAACTGGAACTGATGCAGGCGCACGGCAACGCCGTGGCCGAGGCGTTGGCGATCAAGCCGCGCGCCTGAACACAGATTGATCTTGCTTCAAGAGGACTGGAAATGGCCAAAAAGGAACTGTATTTCGACGAGATCAAGGTGGGCGACAAGGGCATCAGCCCGAGCTACACCTTTACCGAGAAACGCATCAACGCCTACGCCGAACTGACCGGCGATTTCACCCCGGTGCATGTCGACGAGGAGTACGCCAAAAAGACGCCGTTCGGTACGCGCGTCGCGCACGGGCTGTTCGGGCTGTCGGTTGCCGACGGGCTGAAGACGCAGAGCGAGTACTGCTTCCAGCCGGGTATGTCGCTGGGCTGGGAGTGGAGTTTCGTGCTGCCGATCAAGATCGGCGACAGTTGCCACATCGAGTTCCACGTCGAGAGCGTACGCGCATCGAAGAGCCGTCCGGGCTGGGGCATCGTCATCGTCCCGGTCGAATTGATCAACCAGCGCGGCGAAGTCGTCCAAAAGGGCGAGCACCGCGTGATGGTTCCTTGCAAACCGAAGGAGTAGATGGTGCCCACCCAGCAACTTCCCCTCGCCGGCATTCGCGTTGTCGACTACAGCCACTTCCTCGCCGGCCCGTTCGTTTCCCGTTGCCTTGCGGCGCTTGGCGCCGAGGTCATCAAGGTCGAGCGGCCGAAGGAGGGCGACGCCGGGCGGGCCCACGCCTACCAGATCAACGGCCAGAGTGGCTACTACCTGCAACAGAACATGGGCAAGGAAGGGCTGTGCGTCAATATCAAGGACCCGCGCGGCCTGGAACTGGTGAAGAAACTGGTCGAGTCGGCCGACGTGTTCGTCGAGAACTACCGGCCGGGCGCGCTGAAAAAACTGGGGTTGGGCTATGACGAGCTGGCTCAGACCAACCCGGGGCTGGTCTACTGCTCCGTTTCAGCCTACGGCCACACCGGCCCGGACGCGCCGCGCCCCGGCTTTGGCCTGATCGCCGAAGCGAAGAGCGGCATCATGGCGATGGTCGGCTCGCCGGGCGAAGCGCCACCACTGCTGCGCATCGCGCTCGGCGACATGTACACCGGCACCAATGCCGTCGGCGCCATCTGCGCCGCACTGCTCGGGCGCGTCAAATCCGGGCGCGGTCAGCATATTGACTTGGCGCTGTACGACTGCCTTGTGTCGATGCACGAATACGCGATCCAGTGCTACACGCTCTCCGGCGGCAAGGAGATTCCGCAGCAGACCGGCCACGACCTGCCGAACTCCACGCTCTACGGCGTCTTCACGGCCCAGGACGGCCATGTGGTGATCGCCGCGCAGGTCGACGATGCCTGGAAACGCCTGGCCCAACTGGTCGGTGGCGAGATGCTGGCGGCGGATGCACGCTTCCATTCCTCTACGGGACGCAACACCCACCGGGAGGAAATCCTCGCCATCGTGCGTGCCTGGGTCGGGCCGCGCCGCGTGGCTGAGTGTCTCGCCCTGCTCGACGGGATCGATGTCCCTTGCGCCAAGGTACAGAATATCGACGAGGCGCTGGCCGATCCGCAGATTCATGCGCGCGGCATGGTTGTCGACCAGGAGCATCCAGTGCTCGGCAAGATTCAACTGGGCAACCTGCCGTTCCATTTCTCCGAATGCGACACGACGATCCGTTCGCCGGCGCCGCTACTTGGACAGCACAACAAGATAGTCGCCTCGCGGCTGGGCTATTCTCAAGAGGCGATCGAAAGCATGGTCCGGGACGGTGTGCTGTATGCCGAAGAGGCCGTCGCCGGCCTCGCGGGATGACACGGGAGGGGGAAATGATCGACTCGTATGCGGTGATCGGTAACCCGATCGGACACACCAAGTCGCCGTTGATCCACACGGCTTTCGCCAAACAGACCGGGCAGGAGATCGAATACGTCGCCATCGAGGGGCGAATCGGCGGCTTCCGCGAGGATGCGGAGACGTTCCGACGCGCCGGCGGCCGGGGCATGAACGTCACCGCGCCGTTCAAGCTCGACGCGTTTGCCTACGCGACCGACCTTTCGGAGCGCGCACAGTTGGCTGGGGCGGTAAATGCCCTGAAATTCGAGGGCGAGCACATCTACGCGGAGAACTTCGACGGGATCGGTCTGGTACGCGATATCGTGCGTAACCTCGGCTTTCCGATGCAGGGAAAGCGCGTGCTGCTGCTCGGCGCGGGCGGCGCGGCACGCGGGGCCTTGCTGCCGTTTCTGAAGCAGAAACCGGCGCAATTACTCCTCGTGAACCGCACGCTGAGCAAGGCGCAAACGCTGGTCGAGCAGTTCAAAGGCTATGCGGAGGGGGATTTTTCCTGCTGTTCGTACCCGGAACTTGGCGAACTGTCGGTGAAGTTCGATCTGGTCGTCAACGCGACCTCGGCCAGTCTGCGCGGTGAGTTGCCGCCGGTGCACACCAATGTCTTCGCGCCGGGCTGCCTTGCCTACGAACTGTCGTACGGCAAGGGGCTGACGCCTTTCCTCAGATTGGCGCAAGGCGTGGGCGCCGGCAAGCTGGCCGACGGTGTCGGGATGCTCGTCGAGCAAGCTGCCGAAGCCTTCGAATGGTGGCGCGGCGTACGCCCCGAAACGACCTCAATGATTGAAACCTTGACGGTGCCTCTGACGTAAAAGCGCTGCCGAGCGAGGCAAATTCCGGTATTGTCCAACCCTTGAACGCGAGGTTCAAAATGAAAGTCCTGATGCTGCACGGTATCAACCACAACATGTTCGGCAAACGTGATCCGAAGCAATACGGCACGATCACTCTGGCGCAGATCGACGAGAAGCTCGTCGC
>QKII01000160.1 GCA_003249625.1 Propionivibrio sp.
GGAATCGAGGATCTTGCCACCTATCAGGCGGGCGTGAATGCTGCCGTTCAGTTGGCTGCTTGAACTTCCGATCCTGCGATGGCAGGATCGGAATCCTTCACACTAAGAGCTACTTCCCGCCGAACAGAAGATTCGGTAGCCAGAGTGACAACTGCGGGACAAAGGAAACCAGAAGCAGAACGATGATGTTTCCCATCAGGAAGGGAAAAATCGCCTTGATCACCGAGGAGAGCGGTGCTTTCGCGATGTTGGCACAGACAAAAAGGCACACGCCGACCGGCGGAGTCGTTAGGCCGATCATCAGGTTCAGCACGGCGAATGTAGCGAAATGCACCGGATCGATGCCGACCTTCGTCGCAACCGCGAGGAGCGTTGGAAACAGGATGATCAACGCCGCTATCGTCTCCATGAACATCCCGACGATTAACAGCAGGAAGTTGATCAGGAGAATGATCGCGGTTTTGTCGCTGGTCAGTGTAAGCATGGCCTTGGCGATACGCTGAGGGATTTCCTCGGCAGCCATGATCCAGCCGAATACGTTGGCGATGCCAACCAGCGCCAGAAGTGCCGCCGATGTGATCGCGCTGTCGATCATGATCTTGGGGACTTCCCGCAACGTGATGCCTCTGTAGATGTAGACGCCGACCACGAATGCATAGACGCACGCGAGGATGGCCGTCTCCGTCGGGGTGACCAGTCCGCTGAGCAGGCCGCCGACGATCAGCGCTGTCAGCATCAGGGCCCAGAATGCGCCGGTGAACGAATTCCAGAGTTCCTTCCAGCCTTTCCAAGGCTGTCGCGGGTAGTTATTCTTCACCGCGAGCAGGTAGCAGACAAGCATCATGCTCAGGCCCAAGAGGAGGCCCGGGATGGCGCCGGCCATGAACATGCGTCCAACAGAAACGCCTGTAAGGGCCCCAACGATGATCATCGGAACGCTCGGCGGGATGATTGGGCCGACCGTCGAGGCAGCAGCGGTGATCGCGGCTGCGAAACTGATTGGATACCCCTCTTTTTTCATGCCGGGGATCATGACGGCGCCGATCGATGCGGCTTCAGCGACCGCTGTTCCCGAGATGCCCGCGAACAGCATCGAGCCAGCCACGTTCGTCAGCCCTAGACCACCACGAATCCAGCCCACGGCTGCGCTAGCGAAGCGAATGATCCGATCAGTGATGCCGCCGCCATTCATCAGGCTGCCGGCCATGATGAATCCGGGAATGCAGAGCAGCACGAACGAATCGACACCTGCGAATATCTTCTGAGGAAAGACGACTAGCGGGATGTCCGCGTAGAAAACCAGATAGGCAACAGACGATACACCGAGACAAATGGCGACCGGGATGCCGATAACCAGGCAAAGAATAAATGTGCCGAAAAGAATCGCAATTCCCATGAATCACCCTTTTGTCGAAGCGTGGCCGGTTGGTTCGGCAACGGCAACGTTGAGGACGAGCCTGATGAACTTGATCAGGCCGAATACGCCAAGCAGCACGGAGAAGAAGAGTACGCAGGCAAAGACGTATTGCATTTGGACGTGCAGTACTGGTGAGGTCTGCATGGTGCCGGAAACCGTGAATTCCCACGCGCCGGGGATCAACAGAAAACCGAAGGCCGATACGACTGCAGCGGAAAATATCTCGCACCCCCGGCGCAACCAGGTAGGCATGACCATCAATGCCAGGTCGACGTTCACCAGATCGCCCGTGAGGAATGATGCACCGACGCCCAGTCCCATGATGTAGAGCAACGCGACACGGGAGGTTTCTTCTGTCCAGATGGGTGGTTGCGACACGAATGTGCGCGCGACGACCTGCACGACAACCGCCACGATCATGACGGCGAACGCGAGGCAGGTGCCGGCCCTGATGACCCGTTCGATTTGCTTCAGGAATTTGACCATTTTTGGGCCTTCCTTGTGCTTGTTTTGAGTTGAACAAACGACAAACGCGGAAGGATTTCCGCGTTTGTCCGGGAGCGCAATCCGATCAGTCAGCGTAAAGCTTTTGGATCGTCGGCTTCAGCTCGTCCTTTGCGGCAGCCAACACGGCTTCCTTCGCCTTTTTGGCAAATCCGCTCTGATCGGTATCGACGAACGTCATGCCCTTGGCTTTCAACTCATCTTCAAGCTTCTTTTCGTCGGCCATCATGATTTCGCGCTCATAGGCTTGTGCGCGCTTGGCCGCTTCCTGAACCGCCTTCTTCTGCTCGGCGTTCAACTTGTTGAAAGACTTTTCGCCGATCGCCAGGTAGATCCAGGAGCGGACGTGCGCCGTACGATTCACGTACTTTTGCACTTCAAAGAAGCTGGCGGACTTGATCAGGGCAAGCGGGTTTTCCTGTGCCTCGATTACACCGGTTTGCAGGGAGGTGAACACTTCGCCGAAAGCCATCGGAGTCGGCTGTGCGCCAACAGCGCGCCAGAACTGCACGAATACCGGAACGTTCGGGACGCGCATCTTCAGTCCTTTGACGTCGTCAACCGTCTTGATCGGCTTGTTTGATGTCAGATAGCGTGCACCACGTGCAAAGTAGGACAGCGGGATGATCTTGGCCTTTGCCTGTACCTCCTGCTTGATCTCATCGCCAAGCGGACCATTCACGGCCTTGTCCATCTCCGCCATGTCCTTGAAGGCATAGGGCAGGGCCAGCAGGGCGGCTTTCGGCGCCCAGTTCTGGAGGGATTCTCCTGTGATGGTCATGTCGGCGGTGCCCAGTTGCATGCCGTTGATCAGGTCCATTTCCTTGCCCAGAGCGTCGTTGGGGAAGACCTTGACCTCGACTTTGCCATTGGTCAGCGCCTTGACTTCCTCGGCGAACTTCAGCGCGCCCTTGTGCCATGAGTTTTCCTCATTGGCGAGGTGTCCGAGCTTCAGGGTGATATCGGCCGC
>QKII01000385.1 GCA_003249625.1 Propionivibrio sp.
CAGGACCAGCTGTCGATCTTCGTGAACTTCGAAGAGCCGGAATCGGCTTCGAAGCAGGACGCCGACGACGGCCTCGAGTTCAACCCGCTCCTCCTCAAGAAGGTGGACGAGCTGGAGCTTTCGGTGCGTTCGGCCAACTGCCTCAAGAACGACAACATCGTCTACATCGGCGATCTGATCCAGAAGACCGAAGCCGAGATGCTCCGCACCCCGAACTTCGGCCGCAAGTCGCTCAACGAGATCAAGGAAGTGCTCTCCTCGATGGGTCTGCACCTCGGCATGGAAGTCGAGGACTGGCCGCCGGAGAACATCGAAGACCTCGCCAAGCGCTTCGAAGATCAGTTCTGATTGACAGATCAGGGGGGCGTGGATTAAACGCCCCCCGACCAATGCCGGCGATGGCCGGGAACCCTGGGCAGATGCCCCAACGACGCTCTCCGCAACGCACGGGGGGCAACACAAAGCAAAACGCACCATAGGAGATACCCATGCGTCACGCTCGCGGCTACCGCCGCCTGAACCGTACCCACGAACACCGCAAGGCGCTGTTCGCCAACATGGCCGGCTCGCTCATCGAGCACGAGCAGATCAAGACCACGCTGCCGAAGGCCAAGGAACTGCGCCCGGTTGTTGAAAAGCTGATCACGCTCGCCAAGCGCGGCGATCTGCACGCCCGCCGTCAGGCCGCTGCGATGCTCAAGGAAGACAAGGACGTCGCCAAGCTGTTCGACGTGCTCGGCCCGCGCTACAAGGACCGCAACGGTGGCTACACCCGCGTCCTGAAGGCCGGCTTCCGTTATGGCGACATGGCGCCGATGGCGATCATCGAGTTCGTCGAGCGCGATACCGCTGCCAAGGGCGCTGCCGACAAGGCGCGCGTCGCGGCTGAAGAAGCTGCCGAAGAATAATATTTCCCGAAGGGAAATTCCGTAAAACCCCGCCCTCTGGCGGGGTTTTCTTTTTGGGTCCGGGTTTCCCTAAGGGAAGCAAATCTTGTTAACCATATTGGCGAAATTATGAATGCTGCGAACGCTCGCAACCCCTACATCTTGTTGCAGAATAGCCGATCGCCCCAAGATTGTAATTTGTCGCGACGTTAATCACGCAATTCATGGTTGATTATTTCTTTGCGGACCTGTCTAAAAAGACATGTCCATTCACGCTGATACAAATAAATGCCTTCGTGAACTGAGCCAGTTGGCTCCGGATGGGTATTTTGTTGGCCTGCATATCCGCTTCGCCGCGCCGATCATGCAGTTCCAGACCTACCCGGCGGCATGGAGCGATCATTACACCCGCCAAGGCTATGCCTTGCGGGACCCGACGATCGCCTGGGGGTTTTCTACCACTGGTGCTTCGCGCTGGAGCGAGTTCACCTTGCCCGACCCGTTCAACATTCTGGGTGAGGCAAGACGCTACGGTCTGAACTACGGAGTCACCATTTCCTGCGGACCGCTGTCCTCGCGTACCATCGCGAGCTGTACGTCGCGCGCGCGGGAATTCACCGATGCCGAGATTGACGCGATCTCGCACCTGATCCTGCGGTTGCATGATCTGACGCAGCCGCCGGAGAGCCTGACAAAGGCTCAAATCGAGGCCCTGCGGTGTATCGCTGCGGGGGATCGACATGCTGCCGCTGCTGCAAAACTTGGAATCACGCAAAGTGCGTTCAAGGCGCGTCTTCTTTCAGCCCGTGAACGCCTGATGGCGCGCACGACTGCCGAAGCCATCCAAAGAGCGAAGGAGTATCGGCTGCTTTAGGTCCCCTGCAACGGTTCGCCCCCGGGCATAGCTGCCAACCCGGAGAAAGACCATGCAGACCACAACACTTTCCTTTGCCAATATGCACAACCATGGCGAGCTTTTCGCAAACCTGTTTCGCGCTAGGCGGCAAAGCTTCATCGTCCAGAAGAACTGGGACCTGCCCGAAGAGATGGGCATGGAATTCGACCAGTACGACACACCGCAAAGCCGCTGGATCGCGATACACGATCTGGGCCAGGTTCTTGCGGGGATGCGCCTGACGCCGACAACGGCGCGCTGTGGCATCTACAGCTATATGATCCGTGACGCGCAGAAGGGGATTCTGGGTGGCTCGATCCCGCAAGACCTGCTCTTCGACGAGGCTCCCGTCTCGCCGCAGATCTGGGAGAGCACGCGGGTCTTCGTGTCGCACGACATCCCGCAAAGCCTGCGCCGCCGGGTGCATTTCCGGCTCGCCGAAACGATGGTGAGCGCAGCGCGTGAACTGGGGGCGACTCAGCTGATCGCGCTGACGGCGGCGAACTGGCCGCGCTGGTACGGACGCTGCGGTCTGACGGCCGCTGCGATCGGTCGGCCCATGTTCATCGAGGACGGCGACTACCAATGCGTCTCGATTGATCTGAGCAGCAAGATGCACTGATGGGTATCCGTGTTCAGGGCGGGTTGGCGGACCCGCCCTGACCCCCTTTCGCCGGTCTGGCGGGGGCAGTAGGGTATGGCCACCATGCCTGATCTGTTTGACAGCCAGCCGCGGCAGGCGGCGCCCGAGGCGCCCCGACCGTTGGCGGACAGGATCCGCCCGCAGCACCTTTCCGAGGTGATCGGTCAGACACATGTGCTGAGCCCCGAGGGGCCGTTGGGCGCGATGCTCGCGGCAGGCTCTCTGGGCTCGGTGATCTTCTGGGGTCCGCCCGGCGTCGGCAAGACGACCATTGCGCGGCTATTGGCGCACGAGACCGACCGGGCCTTCGTGCAGATCTCGGCGATCTTCTCGGGCGTGCCCGAGCTGCGCAAGGTGTTCGAGGCGGCGAAGCTGCGCGCGTCGCAGGGCAAGGGCACGCTGCTGTTCGTCGACGAGATCCACCGCTTCAACAAGGCGCAGCAGGACAGCTT
>QKII01000285.1 GCA_003249625.1 Propionivibrio sp.
GCCGGAACTCTTCTTCAAGAGGCGTGGGCCGAACGTCGTGACCCGGCCGATGAAGGGAACGGCACCGCGTGGTTCGACTCCGGCAGAGGATGCGAAGAATCGTCGCGCATTGCTGGCGTCGGCCAAGGAGCGCGCCGAAAACATCATGATCGTCGACCTGCTGCGCAATGATCTGGGGCGGCTGGCCGGTGCGGGCAAGGTGCGCGTTGACGCGCTGTGCGAAGCCGAGGCCTATCCGACCCTCTGGCAGTCCGTGTCGACCGTGTCTGCGGAGTTGCCTGATGTTCGGCTGCGCGATCTTTTTGGGGCGCTGTTCCCGTGCGGCTCGATCACCGGGGCGCCGAAGATTCGCAGCATGCAGCGTATTGCAGAACTGGAAGGGGGGCGGCGTGGCATCTATACGGGTTCAATCGGCTGGCTGGCGCCGGGCGGCGATTGCCGCTTCAACGTGGCGATCCGAACGCCGGAACTTGGCGAAGACGGCTTTGGGCAACTCGGCATTGGCGGAGGGATAGTCATTGATGCGCAACCCGAGCGCGAATACGCGGAGTGTCTGTTGAAGGCGCGTTTTCTGACCGGTCTGGATCCGGGTTTTGAACTGATCGAGACGCTTCGTCTGGAGCAGGGGGGGTATCCTTTCCTGGAGTTGCACTTGCAGAGGTTGTCGTCTTCAGCGGTCGCTCTGGGTTTTTCCTGTCCCGTGTCGGAGATCCGCGATGCCTTGCAACGCCAGGCTGTCGAGAATGGTGTCGGCCTGTATCGCGTGCGTCTGACGCTTCCTCATTCCGGCGTCTGGCAACTGACTTCAGCGGCGCTCGCGGCGGATCCTTTTCCGAAACGAGCGATTATTTCGCCCGAGTTGCTGGACCCCGCCGAGTATCTCTTGCGCCACAAGACGAGCGCGCGCAGCCGCTATGATCGGGCGCTGAAGTCGCTGGAAGGTGTTCCCGACATGTTCGACGTGATCTTTCTCAATCTGCGCGGCGAAGTGTGCGAGGGAGGGCGCAGCAACGTTTTTGTCGAGCGCGATGGAATGCTGCTGACGCCACCGCTGGATTGCGGCCTGTTGCCAGGGGTGTTGCGGCGACACCTGCTCGACTCGGGGCGTGCCGTTGAGTGCGTGTTGTCGCGCAAGGATCTCGTGGGTGACGAGCACGTCTATCTTGGCAACGCTTTGCGCGGACTGGTTCGCGTTTCCGTGATGTCGTGACCCTGGTGCGAATCGCTAGCTTTTCCCCGTGCTGCCGAACCCGCCGGCACCGCGCGAACTCGTGTCGAACTCGTCAACGACGTTGAACGCGACCTGGAGCACAGGCACGACAACCAGTTGCGCGAGACGGTCGAGCGGGTTGAGCGTAAAGCTCTCCTTGCCGCGGTTCCAGGTCGACACCATGATCTCGCCCTGGTAATCGGAATCGATCAGACCGACCAGATTGCCGAGCACGATCCCGTGTTTGTGGCCCAAGCCCGAGCGCGGCAGGATCATCGCGGCCAAGCCGGGGTCTTCGAGGTGGATGGCCATTCCGGTCGGAATCAGCATGGTTTCGCCTGGGTGAATCTTGACAGGGGCTTCGATGCAGGCGCGCAGGTCGAGACCGGCCGAGCCGGGAGTCGCGTAATGCGGCGGGGTGTCCTTGAGGCGCGGGTCGAGGATGCGAACGTCAATGCGGTGCATGCGGATTCTCCAGCAGGAAAGCGATGCGCGCGATCAGTTGGCGCGCGAGTTCAAGTTTCGGGGCCGGTGCCAGCGGTTGCTGGCCACCGTCGTCAAAGAGGATGAGGGTGTTTTCGTCGCCGCCAAAGCCGTCCTGGATCAGGTTGCCGACGATCAGCGGGATCTTCTTGGCGCGACGTTTCTTTTCCGCATATTCGGCCAGATTCTGCGTCTCGGCGGCGAAGCCGACGCACAGCGGAGGGTGGGGCAGGGCGGCTACGTCGGCCAGAATGTCCGGGTTCTGCACGAGTTCGATCACCGGGGGCGGCGCGCCATCCTTTTTGGTTTTCTGTCCGGCAACGTGTTTCGGGCGGTAATCGGCTACCGCTGCGACGCCGATGAACACGTCCTGCTCCCCGGCGCGTTGCAGAACTTCCGCGTGCATTTCCAGTGCGTTGGTGACGTTGATGCGCAGGATGCCGCGCGGCGTCGGTTGTGACACCGGTCCGCAGACCAGTGTGACGTTGGCACCGGCTTCCCGAGCCGCGCGTGCGATGGCAAATCCCATTTTCCCGCTGGAAAGGTTGGTGATGCCGCGAACCGGGTCGATGGCTTCGAAAGTTGGGCCTGCCGTCATCAGAACGGTCTTGCCTTTGAGCATCTTGGGCTGGAAATGCGCAATCACTTCCGCGAGTATGTCCTCCGGCTCGAGCATCCGCCCGTCGCCGATTTCGCCGCAGGCTTGCTCGCCACTGGCAGGGCCGAGAACGACAACGTCGTCACCGAGCAGGGTGGCCATGTTGCGCTGCGTTGCCGGATTGATCCACATCTGCCGGTTCATCGCAGGCGCGACAAGCAGGGGGCAGTCGCGTGCCAGGGTCAGCGTTGTCAGCAGGTTGTCGGCGATGCCGTTGGCGACCTTGGCGAGGAAGTTCGCCGAAGCCGGGGCAATCAGCAGCAAGTCGGCTTCGCGCGAAAAATTTATATGGGCCATGCTGTTTGCGACGGTGGTGTCCCACTGGTCGGTAAAAACGCGGTTTCCCGATAGCGCCTGAAACGTAGTCGGTGTCACGAAATGCGTCGCTGCTTCGGTCATCGCCACCTGTACCGAAGCGCCCTGTTTAACCAGCAGACGTACCAGTTCTGCGGCCTTGTAAGCGGCAATTCCGCCGGTGATCCCGAGTGCGATCCGCTTCCCTTTTAATTCCATATGGATTTT
>QKII01000374.1 GCA_003249625.1 Propionivibrio sp.
TTGATATCACCTTGTCCGGCATTGCCCCGTGGGTCAATGCAGAAACCGCGTGGGCGAATCTAAATCCAGGTACGTCTTGCTGTGATACAACGCAGATACGAACTTGCGCCATAAAAGATCGGGTTCGCCGAGACTGAATCCATAAAAGGCCTTGTCTCCTTCGCTGTGGCCGCGTAGCGCTAGTGCGCGGATATGCGAAACATCGCTGCGCCCCAATTGCACAACAGTGTCGAACCAGATGTTCAGTGGTAACGCTTCTTTGGTTCGTGCTTGGAACCCGTAACGAGAAACTTCGATGACCTCGATCGGAATTTCGTGCGTACCTTCATCGCCATCAACGACAAGTTTCGCTGGGCACTTGACCGAGAAGCGCTCGTGCTTTCGAACCGGGATTCCGTCTGAAGTCGATGGCAAATTCGGAAGGACGGCGCGATAGTCCGGCAAATCGTAAATAGTATGCAGGAGCACTTTCTTGCGGTCACTCAGGTTCCTGAAAGTATTTGTTCGAACGTTAAAGAAGTAATCGATCAGGTCCGGAGTTAGCACCGGATCATTGGTCGTGAAGAATCGCCGATTCGGAAATTCAATATTCGGTAGCTTGATCTTGGTGAAATAGGCATGAAGGTTTCGCCGCGCGGGCCTTGATTCGTAATGCTTTCGAAATATCTCGGGTGCTTCACGGAGGTCTAGCGTGGCCCCCACCGCTGGCGCACCATTCACGAAGTCGTAATTTTCGACGACGTTTGCGGAAAGGCGCTGGAAGAACAGCAACGATTCGTACATTTCGATATGGCTCGGGTTTACTGCGATGACCAGATGCCGGGTATCGAAAAAGGTGGTGCAGTATTCATACATAAACTTCATCAGCGGGAAAAGGATGCTTCCACCGGTTTTTCTGAAGTCGCGATGTACTGCCAACGCGGAGACTTCTGCGATATGCCCCTCTTTTTCCCGAACGCCCGTCAGGTCGAAAATCTTTTGCAACGGTACGCCGAGGGCGCTTTCACGAATCAGGGAAATTGTCCCAACGACCTGGCCGTCGTACTTGGCACAGAGCGTGGTAGTCGTTGGAAGTGCGTGGTAGATAGTCACGCGCATCCCGGAGGGGTCCGGCGTCATGAAGCCGCTTTCCACATAGGCATCATGCAGGAGTGTGAAGCATTCCTGCAATTCGTCACGCGTCTCGGCGATCTTCAGGACAAGACGCCGACTGGGGTTCGGATTGCAATCGGCAAAAGAACGGAAAACCTTGAAGCGCTGTTGCCGGGGAAGCCATGAAATGGCTTTTCGCGTTATGCGATGCGCAATACGTTTGAAGAACGACCGAAGGTTTTTCAGCATGGCCCTCGCCTCCGTAGAAGGAGTTTTGCACTAATCATAGACAAATGACGACTTTACGGCTCAGGTTTCTTGCGATCACGCGCAAACAAATTCTCCCAAGGATGATGCGCCGGTTTACGTAATGCCTTACGTATCAAACGTCTGGCCAGCGACGGGTACGAAGAACACAGGCAGTGCGAGCGGATATAAAGCCACTCCATGGTTGTGTGATTCTTCTCGTGCAGCCTAAATACGTCATTTTTTCAGCAACTCACTTAGAAAACTGACCGGGATAGCAAAACTGATTCCGGAAGGCTGCGACAGGACTGCTTCCTTCGTCCCTTTAACAAAAACCATGTTGATAATCCCGATAACCTCGCCGCTTTCAGAATCCATAAGTGGTCCGCGGGATACGCTGTTCCATCAAGTTGATACACATTGAACGCACCGCTTTTCAATTGACGAATAACGCGCTCGTTGAGTTGTTGCGAATTACCGCCAGGCAATGCAATCGGCGTGATCGATGAAATGATCGCGCGATGTGTCACAGTCGAAAGACCAAGGACGGTACCGATCGGAAAGCCCATGAAAATGACGCTCTGCCCTTCCCTCGCGGAGCCTGCGTACAGCGAAAGCGACGCCAGAGGCGGGCCGTCGATCTGAAGTAAAGCAAGGTCGTGGGCCGCGTCATTACTGATCAGGTGAGCAGTTCGTTGCTGTGAGCTCCCATTACCCTGCGGGAGCCGTACAACCAGAGTTTCGTTTCCCGAGGCCGCGAGGGATGGAGGAATGACGTGAGCGTTCGTCGCGACAAGGTTTCCGCTGGCAACCGCAAATCCGGTCCCCCGCATGATGAAGGCAGGGCTCCGCATTTTGTCGAAGGTTCCGACAGCAACGACGGAGGGTTTGACCCGCTGAATGAGATCAGGAAGGTCGGAAAACGCAACGCCCGGAATCAGCAACAGTCCAAAGGCTATGATCGAAACCCATGTCGACAACAAGCGGCGGCGTGTAGTGCCGCCATGGTGGATCATCATAATTCGCTCCTGTGCATGCGCTATCTAACCTTGCTGTTTTGCGGCAAGCCGGATACGCGGGAGCTCCGGCGATGGTTCAGTGACTTGAGGATCGAATGGGTGTTCGAGCTTGTCGAAAATCTGCACGATGCGCTTTACGTAGTAACGTGTTTCGGCAAAGGGAGGGACGCCGCGGTATTTGTTGACCGTTCCTTCACCGGCATTGTAAGCGGCTGCAACCAAAGGAACGCTACCCTCGAAATAGGCCAGGAGCCAGCGCAGGTAGGCCATTCCTCCGCGAATGTTCTGCTCCGGATCAAACGGTTTTCGCACATTGAACCGGACGGATGTTTCCGGGATCAACTGCATCAGCCCTTGCGCGTTTTTGGGAGAAACGGCAGCGGGTTCAAAGTTGGATTCAGCGCGAATCACGGCCATGACGAGCCGTGGGCTGACACCGTATTCGGGAGCCAGATCGCGTACGATTTTGTACACCTTTTGCTGCATCGGCGTGACGGGTACAAACGCCGGTTCGTCATCCGCGACACTGTTAACTTTCATGCAATCAGGAAGGGGCGCGTTGCTTTCACCGACAAATCGCAACATTTTTCGCGCCTGCTCATGCCCCTGCCCCGCGGCCATCTGGAAAAAAACCGAAGCGACCTCATCACTGCGCGAGACACCGCGACCGTTGGCATACATCCAGCCAAGGCTGAACTGCGACTCAGCGTCGCCCCTTCTGGCTCCTGCACAGTACAGTTCGGCGGCACGCAACGGATCTTTCGCCATGCCCTCACCGTGCTCAAGTGAGCGCGCCTCGGTTCTGAGCTTGTTCAAATTCTCGTCGACAGCCTGTTCGGCCGCGATGACGCTGGTCGTTGCCAGCATCATTGCCACAAGGAAGAGCGGTCTGCCCGGTTCGATTTTCCGGTTTCCGGCGGTCATCTGCGCCCTCCCTGATCCGCTACGAGAAACGCGACACGTACCAAGGCATGGCGACACGAACCCCCTCTTCCAGCCTGTGTGTCGGTGCATAGCCAAGAAGGTGACTTGCTTTCGTGATATCCGCCTGCGAGTGACGGACGTCGCCAGCCCGAAACTCCCGATAAAGGGGAGATGGCACAGTCAGTTCCGGCCGGATATTTATCAGTGCGTCACGCAACAAGGAAAACAGCGTATTGAGCGAGGTTCGCTCGTTCAGTGCGATGTTGAATACCTGATTGACTGCCCCCTTGTCCTCGGTCGTTGCCGCCAGCAGATTGGCCTGAACGGCGTTGGCTACGAAGCAGAAATCGCGGCTTGTCTCCCCGTCGCCGTTAATCGAGACCGGTTCGCCGAGCAACATTGCACGCGTCCAGCGCGGGATAACCGCCGCATAGGCGCCTTCCGGATCCTGGCGTGGTCCAAAGACATTGAAGTAGCGCAACCCAATCGAGTCGAATCCGTAGCACCGTCCGAAGATCTCGGCATAAAGCTCATTGACCAGCTTGGTCACGGCGTACGGAGACAATGGGCGGCCGATGTTCTCCTCAACTTTGGGCAAGGCCGGGTGGTCGCCGTACGTCGAACTGGACGCGGCGTAGACCAACCTGCGTACCTCTGCGTCGCGTGCCGCAACCAACATGTTCAAGAAGCCATCGATATTCGCCGCATTGGTGGTCAGAGGGTCTGCCAGCGAGCGCGGGACCGAACCGAGCGCAGCCTGATGCAGCACAAAGTCGACGCCCTCGCATGCAGTCCTGCACGTCTGCAGATCACGGATATCACCTTCAATCAAACGAAACTTCTGCCATTGGGACGCATCTAGCAACGACTGAATCTCGTCGAGATTGTGCTGATGGCCCGTGGCAAAGTTGTCGAGGCCAACGACCTCCTGCCCCAAGCGCAATAATGTCTCTACGAGGTGCGATCCGATGAAACCGGCGCAGCCCGTAACCAGCCAACGTACGGGCTGGGCTGGCAGACGCCGGGTTAGCTGCTCATAAGCGGTCAGAGGCGCCACACCGTCACCCCCCGCTCGGTGAGCGTTGCCTCGTCGAACATGCTCTTCACGTCTGTAAGGACGCCTCCCGCCTGCAATTTTTCGAGGTAGTCGGAAACAGGCCTGTTCCTGAATTCGGCGTGTGATACCGCCGCCACGATCGCCGCCGCTTGCGGCAGATCATCCCAGGCCGTCAATTCAACACCATATTCATGCATGGCTTCGTCGGCATCCGCAACCGGTTCATGGACCAGTACCCGAGCACCGTAGGATTGCAGTTCATGGATCACGTCGATAACGCGCGAATTTCGCAGATCCGGGCAGTTTTCCTTGAACGTGAGGCCCAGAACGATAATTGGCACGTCCTTGATTTTCCAACCATTGCCGACGAGCTTCTTGATCGTCATCTCGGCAATGAATTTGCCCATCCCGTCGTTGATGCGCCGCCCAGCCAGAATTACGTCGGGGTGATAGCCGAGCATTTCCGCCTTGTGAGTCAGGTAGTACGGGTCGACACCGATGCAGTGGCCGCCAACCAGCCCCGGCCGAAACGGGAGGAAATTCCACTTGGTACCCGCTGCATTAAGAACCTCTTGAGTGTCGATCCCGATCCGGTCGAAAATGATCGCCAGTTCGTTCATCAGGGCAATGTTCAGGTCGCGCTGGGTGTTTTCAATGACTTTTGCCGCTTCCGCGACCTTGATGCTCGACGCTGGATAGACACCCGCTGAAATGATGCTTGCGTACATCTCCTTGACCCGTGCAAGGGTTTCTGGCGTATCCCCGGAAACGACCTTGACGATTTTCGTCAACGTCCGCTCCTTGTCGCCCGGGTTGATCCGCTCCGGCGAATAGCCGACGAAAAAGTCCTGTTTCCATTTCATTCCCGATTCCCGCTCGATGATCGGGATACAGACCTCCTCCGTAGCACCTGGATAGACAGTCGATTCGAATACGACGGTGGCGCCCTTTTTTAGGTTTTGGCCGACAGAGCGGGAAGCGCCGATCAGCGGCGAAAAATCGGGCTGATGGGCCACGTCAACCGGTGTCGGAACGGCAACGACGATGAAGTCCGCGTCACGCAAGGCAGTAGGGTCACAAACAGGTTCCAGATACTGCGATGCCTTGAGTTCTTCGGACGAAACCTCTCCCGTAGGATCGAGTAACCTCTTGTAGCTTTCCACTTTCGCCGACGAGAGGTCGAACCCGATGGTTCGCCATTTTTTACCGAATTCCACGGCCAAGGGAAGTCCAACGTATCCCAGTCCAACGACTGCTACAGTAGTCAATTCTGTCTCCGATATCGTTATTTCAATCCCTGCAACAGGGTCTTGGCTTCATTGGCCGCCGGCAGCTTTTCGCCGAGCGAGACGATCTCCTCCAACTCTTTCCTCGCTTCCGGCGTTTTTCCGGCCTTGATAAGTCCCTTGGCGAGATTGAGTTTGATCGCGGGATTCTTCGGCGCCATGGAATTGGCCTTTCGCAGCAGTTCCAGTCCACGCTCAAGGTCACCCTTGGCGACAAGCAGCGTCCCGAGCGTATCGTTGATTGCAGGCAGTTCAGGCGCAAGCTTGTATGCTTTTTCGGCCAATTCGATCGCCTTTGGATCTTTCACCTGCCCCATGACCCACGCCAAATTGTTCATCGCGGCCGGGTTGTTCGGTTGCTTGTCCAAAAGGTATTGGTAGTGCTTGATCGACGATGCATAATCCTTGCGGGCCATTGCAGTTTCCGCAAGGTAGAGTCTGAATCGAACGTCAGTCGGATGATCTTTTGTCCAGCTTTCTGCGAACTTGTCCGCATCCGCAGGGAGATTCTGCGCCATTAGCACAGCGTAGAGCTTGACCGCAAGTTCAGGAGCAGCCGTTTGCCGGATTCCGCTCCGATAAGCATTTGCCGCTTCCTTCCATGACTTGCCCAGCGCATAAGCATCGCCTTCAAGCAGATAGCCGGCGATATTCTTGGGGTGCTGCTTCTGTATGTTGCGCGCACGCGAGACGGCATCGCTCGTCCGTCCGGCTTCGAGGTCGAACATCATGATTCCCCGTTGCGCCTCGATCGAATCGGGTTTTACCGATAACGCCTTGCGCAGGCTCTGGAGAGCGGACTCCTTGTTCTTTGCCGCCATGTGCACTTCCGCCATGCGCAAGTGCGGATGCGGTGAAGTCGGGGTCAGGGTGGCCAGTTTTCCGTAAGTGGCCAGTGCCTGGTTATAGTTTTCGGCGGCCTGCTGCGCCCGTCCTTCCGCATCGAGGATCGCTGGATTGTCCGGCAGGGCAACGAGAGCATCTTGTGCAGCCGATACCGCCTTCTTCGCGTCCTTGGTGCCGAGATGCAGATTGATCAACGCAAGTCTGGCTGGTACATCGGCCGGATTTGCGGCAATGGCTTTTCCTATCAGCGTAGCGACTTCATCGGGCTTTCCTCCCGATCGTGCCGTAAATTCTGCCAGTGCCAGCCAAGCTTGCGTATTCTTGGGGTCTTTGTCCAGAACGCTCTCGAAACGTTTTTTTGCCGCATCCGGTTTTTTCTCCGCAATATCCAGTCGAGCAAGACTGGCTGCTGCCGGGAAATAGGCCGCATTCTTGGATAGTGCCTTCTCGAAACTTTGCCGCGCCGCGCCGATGTCGCGTTTGCCCAGCAATGCGGCGCCACGAAGATTGTCCGTAAGCGGATTGCCGGGTTGCTTTTTCTCCAGTATGTCGATTGCCTTGAGTGCCTGATCGAACTTTCGACCGCGAAGGTGCGAGGCGATCAGGGCCAAATCGGCCTTTATTCCCGTGTCGATCGAAGCAATCTTTTCCAGTTCCTTGGTAGCCGTATCGGTTTCGCCTTGGGCGAGCTGGGAAAGTGCTACCGACGTGCGTTTGGCCTGATTGTCGGGATCGAGCGATGCTGCCTTCGCGAAATACGCTTCCGCTTTCTCGGCGTCGCCATTCTGCATGAACACCTCGCCAGCCAAGGCCAACAGGTTCGAATTGTTGTCGATCTTGTCGAGAATCGGCTGCAGGGCACTGAGCGCCTTGTCGGGTTTCCCGCTGCGCAGGTAGGTGGCGACAAGCATCCTGCGCGCAATATCCAGCCCAGGTGCTCTGGACAGGGCCTTGTTTAGATGAGTTTCTGCCGTGTCATACGATTGAAGCTCATATTCGATGGCGCCGGCCAGTTGTAGCCCTGAGATGCTATCCGGCATCGCTTTCAGGTGCTGCTGGATCGCTTCCCGAGCTTCCTTGAATTTTTTCTCCCGGAAAAGAAGCTCCGCCTGAACATATGTCGTCTGCGGATGAGAGGGGGCGATTTTCTTCATCGCCTCAAACTGCTTGCTGGCCTCTTCAAGTTTTCCTGCCTCAATCCATCGCGAAATCAGAGAGGCGTGCGCTGGCAGATAATCCGGCTTGCTTTCAATAATTTTGCGGTAGATATCGCTTGATTCGCTTTTTTTCCCTTGGATCGCGAGAATGTCTCCCTTGAACTGGAGGGCTTCGACCAAGCCGGGCGTTTTCGCCAGTGCGGAATCGATGAGCGACATTGCAGCGGCGAAATCGCGTTGCGAGGCCTTGATCCTCGCCTGGCCGAAGAGCGCGGGCCCATAGTCCGGCACGGCGGCCAACGCGTCGCCGAAAGCCGTCTGCGCCGCATCAGTTTTACCAAGTGCGAGCCAGGCTCGCCCTAGCGTCGTGTTCAAATCAGCCTTGCCATCGGAAGAAGTTAACTGCACTTTTCCCAACTCATCGACAACTTTTTTCGCCTGCCCCAGTGCAAGCAGCGCGCGGGCCTGCAAGGGAACGAGCTGATCGGCTGGATATTTCAGATCAGCCGCCTTACGTAATTCCACCTCTGCGCCCGTTGGGTTGCCTTCTTCCAGCAACGCCTTTCCCAGCAGGAAACGTGCTTCCGCCAGGTCGGGGTTGCTTTGGAGCGCATTTTTTAGTTGGATGACTGCCGCCTTGCTGTCGTTCTTGGCAAGATACTCTTTCGCAGAGTCCAGCATCGCCCCCGGACTATCGCCACCGCAAGCAGACAACACGAGTACTGTCAGCAACATTGATACCGTACGCCGGCCCGTCATTTTCCTGTTATTCATACAAACCTCACTCAGTAGGTGTGTCATTCGGGATGAAATAGTCCAATTTATTTTAGTCCGTAGCGATGCATCAGATCGTACAGTGTCGGTCGGCTGACCCCGAGCATCTCCGCTGCTCGAAGCACGTTGCCGTCAACGCGTCCCAGCGCCGTGATGATTACGCGTCGCTCGGCTTCCTCGCGGGCTACGCGGAGATCAAGGACGACATCTTCACCGTTCTTGGTATCGCCGAGGCCGATATCCTCAAGCGTGATCTGGTTACCATCGGCCATGATGACGGCACGTTTGACGCAGTTTTCCAATTCCCTTACGTTGCCAGGCCAAGTGTGGTTCTCAATCGCTCGGAGGGCATCTTCACGCAAGCTCATCGTGCCCCGCTTATGTTCCTCCGCGAAGCGACGAACAAAAGCATGCGTCAGGAGCGCCGTATCGCCCTGACGGGCGCGTAACGGCGGCAGGCTGACCACGATTTCGGCCAGGCGGTAGTAAAGATCTTCCCTGAACCGCCCTTCACTGATCAGCGCCTTGAGATCCTGATGCGTCGCACACACGATGCGCACGTCTACAGGTATTTCCTGACGGCCGCCAATCCGCTCGATCACCCGCTCCTGAAGAAACCGGAGCAATTTCGCCTGCAACGGCATGGGAAGGTCACCAATCTCGTCAAGCATCAGCGTCCCCCCGTCGGCAACTTCGATTTTCCCCGGCGTGGTCTTTACGGCACCGGTAAACGCACCCTTTTCGTAGCCGAACAGTTCGCTCTCCAGAAGCGTGTCCGGAATGGCCGCGCAGTTGATGGCGATGAACCTCTGTTTCTTTCGGTTCGATGCGGCATGTACCCCGCGTGCGATCAATTCCTTGCCCGTGCCACTTTCGCCGAGCACCAAAACCGTCGCATCGCTCGGAGCGACCTTTTCCACGGTGCGGCAAACCCGCAGGACTTCCGGATCCCGGCTGATCAGGCCCGCAAGTACGTCGGGCTGGTACATCAACTGCAGGCGGGCGTTCTCCTGTTGCAAATCGTAGAGACGAAACGCCCGGTCGATGGTCAGCCCGAGCATGTCGACTTCGAATGGCTTGGCAAAGAAATCGTAGGCGCCCAGCGCAACCGCACGAAGGGCATTGCTCCGGTCATTCTGTCCCGTAAGTACAATGACTTTCGTTTCCGGCGCAAGCGTGAGTATTTCTTCCAGCAGCTTGAATCCTTCGGAAACCGAATCGGGATCGGGGGGCAGACCGAGATCCATTGTCACGACAGGTGGAGAAAAGCGGCGAATCTGCGCCAAGGCGCTTTCTCGGTCATCCGCCGCCAGTGTTTCGTACTGATCGAATGCCCAGCGGATCTGTTTCTGCAGCGCAGGATCATCCTCGACGATCAGCAACGGTCGCAATTTGTCGGAACTCATGCGGAGACTCCAGTGTTTGCAGGGTTTGAATTCACTTCGTTTCCGGCAACGAACAGGGGCAACAGCAGACTGACACGCGTTCCGGCGTTGACTTCACTATCGACCAACACCTTGCCGCCGAGTTCTTGCACATACTGGAAACTCTCGTAAGCACCAATGCCCATTCCGGCCGGCTTGGTCGTCTGGAATGGCTTGAACAGACGTTCCCGGAGAAATTCCGGGCTCATGCCGTGGCCGGTATCGCTTACCATCACCAGCGCGTGTTCATCCCGGCGTGATATTGCCACATGCACTTCTCCGCCCTGCTCCGTGGCGTCAAGCGCATTCTGTACTACGTGACCGATAACGCGCTCGACGCGGTCCTCGTGCCCCTTGGCCACGAGCTTTTCCCCCGCCTCGATTTCCAGTTTTCGTCCCTGCCGCATTTTTGCTGCCTGAATCCTGCGGACGACCGCACCAAGATCGACACCGCGCGGACTGGCGACTGGCGTGGTGCCCTCACGCAACTGCATCATCAACTGCCGCATGCGTTCCACCGAGTTTTCGACGGTCATCAGCATGTCCTGCTGGAACTCCGGATTGTCACGATGTCGTTCCGCGTTTTTAAGCATCAGGGACAACTGAGCGATGATGTTCTTGAGATCATGCACGACGAAGGCGGACATCCGGTTGAAAGCGTCGAATTTCCGGGCTTCGAGCAAAGCATCTGCGGCCTGCATTTGCCCCAGAAAAGCTCCTGCCTGACGCCCCGCAGTTTTCAGAAGATCGTTGATTTCCCAATTGACTTCCACCGCAGTACGCGCAGTCGCCAGGATGACAAAACCGATCAGTTCGTTTCCCGTCGCCAGCGGCACCACCAGCCAGGCGTTGGGTACATCAAGCAGCCATTCGGGTAGCTGCAGTTGCTCGTAACGCCCCGGCGACGCGCGGTACTCCTCGAGATTGATGATCCAGCCGCTATCGGACAGGAATCGGCAGAGGCTGCTCGTCGCGTCCTCGGTGGCTTCCGAAACCGGCAGGTTCCAGCGCGCGGACTGGGCAAAGAAACGCCCGGCAGGATCGCGCAACCAGAGCGTTCCTGCGGGACTTTCCACCATATCCGCGAGGCCCTTGATCACGTGCGTTCCCATTTCTGAAACGCCATCCTGCGCCGAAAGCGTGTTGGTGAAACGCAGCCACTCCTCGCGGTAATCGTAGCGATAGCTGAAGAAGTTCTTCCCGATCAGAACCCGTAATCTGGCCCGCATCGACCCGGAAAGAGCGAGTACCGCGAGCAGCAACATGGCGACGAAGACGATGGCAATCTGCAGCGCACGCCCCCAGTCGCCACCGAAATAGCGTACGTAATAACCGGCAGCAGAGATAAAGAGAAGATACAACCCCGTGACGACCAGCGACGCAGATTGCAGCGCTGCACGCTGCGAAAGAACGACACGCTTTTTCCAATCCCGGCTGCGGGAGGTCGAGATGGCGATCAAGGGCACGGCCAGCGCATGGATGAACCCGCGAATGCTGAAGGCGTCGGCGTCGATACGGTTAAAAAGCAGTGCATCGGAATAGAGATAGAGGTCGAATAGCGCCGCACCGCCGAAGCCCAGGCACAATGGTTTGATGCTCCAGCGCAAATCGGGTGTGACATTGCGCAGCAACTGCTCGACCAGTACCACTGAAAACACAGACGTTCCGAGTGCATCGAGAAGGACGATGCGTTGCGGTTGAAATCCTGCCTCGAAGTTCGTCAGCACCATCAACTGCGCGACGAGGCCGACTACGATAAGGCCAGTGGCGATGGCGCGCAGCCTTTTCCACCGGGCCGAAATCCCGGAATTACTGTCCGGATCCGGCTTTTCAAGGATCAGAAGAAAGGCGAACCAGCTTCCATAGCGCAGCAAGTCGGCCAGCAGACTACCGGCCAGAAAGACTGAAGATCGGGTCAACGCAAATGCCAGGCTCGTAAGCCCCCAAAACGCACTGAGCGTCACAGCAACGAAAAGCCTGCGGCTGCGCACGCCCGCTTTCCATCCGTCGACGAGAAATACGCCGAAGATGGCATAGGCGAACCCGGCTAATCCATAGCTCCAGGCGCTCATCGTTTCCATGCCTGCTTCCAAGCAAAAACTCCTTCAGATCGGGCCCGCACCGAAGACACTATGACACACCCTGAGGGAGTCCGAACGTATCCCGAAACTCGATTTGTCCGGGATACGTGGTACTACTTGGTTGTCTTTTTATTGAGCGCCTTTTCCGGTGAGCACGACGCCAACCGTTTCGAAAAGAATCACGATATCCAGGAACAGCGTGTGATTCTTTACATAGTACAGATCATATTGGAGTTTCTGGATCGAATCATCGACCGACGCTCCGTAGTGATAACTAACCTGTGCCCACCCTGTCACGCCAGGTTTGACACTGTGGCGAACGGCGTAAAACGGAATATCCCGGGTCAGCTGATCGACGAAATAAGGCCGTTCCGGGCGGGGACCGACCAGACTCATGTCGCCGGAAAGAACGCTGTAGAGTTGCGGAAGTTCGTCGATGCGCAGTTTGCGGATGATTCGTCCGACACGGGTCGTCGATCGTCGTTGGCTGAAGCCCAGCGCGGCTTGCCATCACTTTCGGCATCCCTGCGCATGCTGCGGAACTTGATAACGTTGAACAAACGGCCATTTCGTCCCACGCGCTCCTGGCGGTAAAAAATCGGGAATCCGTCTTCTATTACGATTGCAATGGCAGTGAGCAACATGACGGGAAGCGCGAGCAACAACAGGATGCTTGCTGCCATAAGGTCGAACAGACGCTTGACGAAGGTTCGACTCCACCCTTGCCGGAAC
>QKII01000042.1 GCA_003249625.1 Propionivibrio sp.
TTCAACAGCCTGGTCAATTACGGCGACCATTACATGCTGCTGGCGGACTATGCCGATTACATCGAGAAGCAAAAACATGTCGACGGCGTGTACAAAACACCGGAGGCATGGCTGCGCAAGGCCATCCTCAACGTCGCAGGCATGGGTCAGTTCTCTTCCGACCGCACCATTCGCGAATACGCGGAAGACACATGGAACCTCGGCCCATCACTAAGAAAGAAGGTCTGACATGTTGAGGAAATCGGAAGCGCTGGCCTTGTGCCGCGCCGAGCACGGCGATCCGTTCGCCGTGCTCGGCATGCATGCCGACAGCAAGGGGCGTCTGTGGATCCGCACCCTACAGCCGGGCGCGCTCGCGGTGTCGGTCATCGATGCGGCAAGCGGTGATGAAGTGCTGGAACTCCCCGAGCGAAAGCTCGATGGCATGCCGGGCGCTTCCGGCTTTTTCGAAGGTTCACTGCTCGGACGCTCGAAGCCCTTCAACTATCGCCTCAAGATCACCTGGTCAGGCGGCGAACAGGAGACCGAGGATCCTTACAGCTTTCCGACGATCATCGGCGATCTCGACGCCTGGCTGCTCGCCGAAGGCTCACACCTGCGCCCGTTCGAGCGCCTCGGCGCGCATCTGCGCGAAATCGACGGGGTCAAGGGCGTCACCTTCGCCGTCTGGGCTCCGGATGCGCAGCGTGTCAGCGTCATCGGTGACTTCAATACCTGGGATGGCCGCCGTCATCCGATGCGCCTGCGGCGTGAATGCGGTGTCTGGGAACTGTTCATTCCGCGCCTTGAAGCCGGCGCCTGCTACAAGTACGAGATTCGTGCCAAGGACGGCCGAGTCCTGCCACATAAAGCCGACCCCTACGGTTTTGCCGCCGAGTTGCGCCCCTCGACGGCCTCGATCGTCCACGGCCTGCCGGTCACCGGAAAGCGCCAGGCCATTGGCGCCAGCAGCCGGCTCGATTCTCCGATATCCATTTATGAAGTCCATCTCGGTTCATGGCAGCGAGACGAGAACGGCGGGTTCCTCGACTGGAAGCGCCTGACCGAAACCTTGATCCCGTATGCCGTCGATCTCGGCTTCACACACCTTGAGCTTTTGCCGATTTCCGAGCACCCGTTCGACGGCTCCTGGGGCTATCAGCCGCTCGGTCTCTATGCACCGACAGCGCGCTTCGGCTCACCTGACGGGTTCCGTGATTTCGTCGCCGCCTGCCACCGCGCCGGTCTGGACGTCATCGTCGACTGGGTGCCCGCCCACTTCCCTACCGACGAACACGGACTCGGCCGGTTCGACGGGCAATGCCTCTACGAACACGCTGACCCGCGCGAGGGCATGCACCAGGACTGGGGCACACTGATCTACAACTTCGGGCGACGCGAGGTATTCAACTATCTCGTCGGCAACGCCCTGTACTGGATCGAGCAATATGGCGTCGACGGACTGCGCGTGGACGCCGTTGCCTCGATGCTCTACCGCGACTACAGCCGCAAGCATGGCGAGTGGGTCCCCAACATCTTCGGCGGCCGGGAAAACCTGGAAGCCGTGCATTTCCTGCGCCGGATGAATGAAGTACTCGGTACGGAATGCCCCGGCGCCGCCACCTACGCCGAAGAATCGACCGCCTGGCCGGCGGTCAGCCGCCCCCCATCGATGGGGGGACTGGGTTTCCATTTCAAGTGGAACATGGGTTGGATGCACGATGTGCTCGAATACATACGCCACGATCCGGTGCACCGCCGCTACCACCACCATCAACTGACCTTCGGCCTGCTCTACGCTTTCACCGAAAACTTCGTTCTGCCGCTCTCGCACGACGAAGTGGTTCACGGCAAGGGCTCGATGATCGCCAAGATGCCCGGCGACTACTGGCAAAAGTTCGCCAACCTGCGCGCGCTCTACGGATTCATGTGGGCGCACCCGGGCAAGAAACTGCTGTTCATGGGCGGCGAGTTCGCCCAGTGGAACGAGTGGAACGACGCCGGATCGCTCGACTGGAATCTGCTTGAGTTCCCGCAACACGACGGCATCCGTGCGCTGATTCGCGACCTCAACACACTCTACCGCAAGACGCCAGCGCTTTACGAAATCGACTTCGACCATCGCGGCTTCGATTGGATCTCTGCCAACGATTCCGACAATTCGGTGATCGCCTTCCTGCGCCGCGGCAAGGATTCCTCGCGCACGATGCTATGCGTCTGCAACTTCACTCCGGTAGTGCGCGAAGGGTATCGCATCGGGGCGCCGGGACCGGGCACCTACCACGAGCGGCTCAACACCGATTCGCAGCACTACGGCGGCAGCAACGTCGGCAACCCGTTCGGCCGCGTAGAGGCCGAGCCGACGCCAGCACACGGAAGAGAATGGTCGATTTCGCTGACACTGCCACCGCTGGCCACGGTATTTCTTGAATGGGAACCCTGATCCCGTACGACGGCTTGCAGGAAGGCCACCCCTGGCCGCTCGGATCGCACTGGGATGGCGAAGGCGTCAACTTCGCTGTTTTCTCTGCCCATGCAGAACGCATCGAGCTGTGCATCGTCCAACAGGGGAAAATCAGCGCCCTCCCACTGCCGCGCTGCACCGACCAGATCTGGCATGGGTATCTTCCGGGCGCAGCTCCTGGGCTCTGCTACGCCTTCCGTGCCTACGGCCCGAATACTGACGGCCACCGCTTCGATCCGCAACATTTTCTGATCGACCCATACGGCCGGGGGCTGACAGGCCGTTTTGCCTATGATTCGTTCGTTCCGCCGGAACAGCAACTGAAATCCAGTGTTGTCCACGAACCGTTCGATTGGGGGGATGATGCGCCACCCGCCACGCCTTGGTGCGACACGGTGCTCTACGAAACCCACGTCAAGGGTGC
>QKII01000324.1 GCA_003249625.1 Propionivibrio sp.
ATCGACAACAGCGGCGAACACCGGCATCGACGAGAACAGCACCACCCGGCCAGCGAGCCACAAGGCCACCAGCACCGCCAATGGCCAGCCAGAGGGCGTCGACAGACCCGTCCAGTTATGCGCTGCGGTCAGCAAAAAGCCGACGATGACAGCACCGGCGAACCCGAACACCATTTCATGGCCATGCCAGACCATCGCCGGAAGGATGGGGACCAGAGGCAACCGGCCGGTCAACATGGCAATCCAGAGCGGCACCAGCAACGCCGCCGAGACTGCCGCCAGTAGAAAGAACGGCCGGAAGCCGAGAGCGAACAGGGCGAAACCCTTCGGCGGAGCCTTCGGGGCGACACGCGGCTCGGCAATCCGGATAACTGCCATGGATCAATCCTTTCAGTTCAGTAATGCGGCGGAATCTCGTCGCGCAGGCTGCGCTGTTCCGAAGGCGGCTGCACCGCCTCAACCTGCTTGTACAGCAGACGCAACTGGGCCTGAAGCAGTTCCAATTGCTCCTGTTGACGAAAGACGGTGCGATTGAGTTCCTCGACCAGATCCTCGGTCAGGCTCAGCTTGATTTCCAGTTCGGTCAGACGATCGTCCATAGCTCGCATTTTCTTTCTTACCAACAACAAAGGACTGGCAAGGTAACATAGCGCCCAAGCCAGATCATCATTCCGAAGTCATCAACAAGGATTCAACATGTCGCTCGTTCCCTGCCGCGCCTGCGGCCATCAGGTCGACACCTCGGCCCGGGCCTGCCCCGAATGCGGCGCTACGAACCCCGGCCACAAGATCAGCCTGCAGCAACGCAACATGATCAGCACCGCCGTCCAGGTCGTTATTTTCGCCATCCTGGTTGCCTGGGGCAGCAGTTACGCCTGGCGTACATTCGTACCGATGGTCAAGGAAATTCTCGGCAAGCCGCAAACCGAGCAGACAGGTGATCGTCGATGAAAAGGTAGATCAGACAGGGCTCGCCGACGCTTGTTCCGCCGCAGCGAGCATTGTTGCACGTGTCGCAGGAGTTTCCAGGCTGATGCGTCCGAGCTTGCCGTCGCGGTAGTCCTGCAGCAGAACCATCGATGCCTTCTCGAAATCGGGTTCACCACCCCGGGTGCGCAGCGCACGCCGTTTGGCGACGCCTTCGACGACGGCCACCGCGTCCATCTCCGCGACTTTCAGCCCATAGCGTTCGTTCAGCCGTGCCGGGTAGCGCTCAAGCAGTAACCCGGCGAGAAACACGGCCACTTCCTCGTCAATGATGGCGTTGCGGCCGATTGCATGACTGGCTGCAAGCATGTAGCCGTCACTATCGTGCTCGATCTTCGGCCACATCAATCCCGGGGTATCGGTAATCCACTGGCGCACGCTGAGCTGATAGGTCTGCTGCGACTTGGTCACCGCCGGTTCGTCACCGACCTTGGCGATCTTGCGTTTGACCAGCGCATTCATCAGGGTGGACTTGCCGACGTTGGGGATGCCCATGATCATCATGCGCAGCGGTTTGACGTTGTCGTTGCGGTGCGGAGCCAGACTCTGGCACAGGCTCGGCAGCCTTGCCACCTCGCCGGCAACCTTGCTCGAAATCGCTACCGCCTTTACACCCGGCTGCAGGTTGTACCAGGCGATCCAGGCCTTGGTCGCCTCGGGGTCGGCCAAGTCCGACTTGTTCAACACTTTAAGACACGGGCGCTGGCGCTGTTTTCGCAACTCATGTACCAGCGGGTTGGTGCTGGCCTCGGGCAAGCGCGCGTCGACCACCTCGATGACCACGTCGGTGACCGCCATCGTCTCGGCCGCCTTCTTGCGCGCCGAGGTCATGTGTCCGGGGAACCACTGAATCGCCATAACCTGCCAAAACCTTGAAAAGGCGGCAATTATCCCATTTGTTCACTAAAATGAGCGACTTATGAAAAAAGTCACCACCCCCGACATCCCAGAAATCCGCCCCGGCCAGTCACTCGAACTGCTCAAGGAACTGCACATCCTAACCCGTGACGGCAAGCTGAACCAGGACAGCCGGCGCAAGCTGAAGCAGGTCTACCACCTGTACAACTTCATCGCACCGCTGCTCGACGAACTGTCACAAGCCGGCGAGGACATCACCCTCGCGGACCACGGAGCAGGAAAATCGTATCTCGGCTTCATCCTCTACGACCTGTTCTTCAAGTCACGGGACACAGGCCGCATCTACGGCATCGAAACACGCCAGGAGCTTGTGGAGAAATCACGCGACCTTGCATGGCGGCTCGGATTCGGCCGGATGGACTTCCTAAACCTGACGGTCGAGGAATCGATCCATTCGCCGCAACTGCCGGAACAGGTAGGCATCGTCACTGCCCTGCACGCCTGCGACACGGCAACCGACGACGCCATCCGCTTCGCCCTGCACAAGCAGGCCCGCTTCATCGTCCTCGTGCCGTGTTGCCAGGCGGAAGTTGCTGCCGTGTTGCGCAAGAACAAGAACGTCTCGTTCGGCAAGACACCACTCTCCGAACTCTGGCGCCATCCGATCCACACCCGCGAATTCGGCAGCCAGCTAACCAACGCCTTGCGCTGCCTGATGCTGGAAGCGCATGGCTACCAGGTAACGGTCACCGAGTTGGTCGGCTGGGAACATTCGATGAAGAACGAGCTGATTGTCGCCCGGCACACCGGGCAGACCCGCAGCAACGCCGAAGAGCGCCTCGCTGCGATCCTGCACGAACTCAACCTCGACGAACTGCGTGAACGTTTTCTCCTGTCCCCTGCGGATCCCGCTGCCTCACGATGAGAACCGAGAACTGGATCATCCGCATCGTCGCTCTGCTCTGCGCTGCCGGTAGCGCCGGCTTGCTGTGGACCTTCGGCGTATTCGTTATCGTCCCTTGGCGCGCAGGCCGTTTATTGGCGCTCAATGCCGCCGAAATGCAGGTTCTCGGCGCATCGCTGATCCTCGGCCTGGCAACCGCCTGGGGAACCCTGCACATTCTGGCACAGGCCGACAGCACCAGTCGTCCAATAAACTACGCGATGACCCGCATCGTGCTGATCATCGCGTGGATCGCCGCCTGCATCGGCGGCATGGCATGGACTCAGGGGAAGCTTGCCTAACCCGTCACCACGAATATTCAGGCTGTGGTATTGACCCGTGTCCCTACGAGTTGGCCGCTGGTGTTGACTACCGGCCGGTTCTGTTCCGCTTCCTGACGCGCTGCAGCCGCCTTCTCGGTTTCACTGACGGCCTGCGTGGTTTGCACGTTGCTCGCCGATTGCTGCGAGGACGGGGTTTGTTGCGTTTGCGTCGTCTGTGCGGCCTGTTGCCTCTGCTCTTGCTCAAGCTGACGGGTTCGCGCCTGCGCCGCACGCTCCGTAACCACCGAATAAAGGCTGGACGTCGTTGAACTGATTTCCATGGCACACCTCATCAAAACCGATACAGACACCTTGCATCTTAGACCAATCTGCGCGGGATTGTTCAACTGAATGCATTTGCCAAAACCGGCAGCAAAACGCCAGAATTGGCGAATCACCATCTTAATGCCTGAATAATCATGGCCAGCCAACCGAAACGCCGCCTATTGATTCTCGTGACAATCACCCTCGTTGCTGTCATCGGTGCGCTGACCGCCTGGAACTTCGGTATGCGCGTGCTGAAGGGGCAGATCGAGCAGGCACTTGGGCCGCGCGGCGAAGTCCGGGAGATACGCGTCGGTGTGACGGGCGTCGAAATCCTTGACTTGCGAATCAATGCAAAACGCGATGGCGGTTGGCCAAGCGAGGACGAACTGCGGGCACAGCGAATCCTGGTCACGCCGAACCTCAATGACCTGCTGACTGCGCAACTGTCAATTGACAGTATCCGCGTCGAAGGTGCGTACATCGCCATGCTGCGTACGCGCAATGGTCAGATCAAGGTACTTCCTGGCCTGCTTGACACGCAGCCGACGACAAAGCCAAAAGCAGCAGGCACCAACACTGCGGACGAAACACCGATTCGCATCGACAACATCATCATCGCGGAGAGTGCCATCGAGTTCTACGATGCCAGCGTCCGCAAGACGCCTGTCAAGTTACGCATCGAACAGATCGATGCCCGCCTCGGCAAACTGCTTCTCCCACACCTTACCGGCCAGACGTCGATCAAGGTCAATGGTGTTCTGAAAGGCAACCGGCGCGACGGCAAACTCGACATCGACGGCACGATCGAGTTGGCAAGCAAGGACTCCGGGTTCGCGACCGCACTGCGCGGTGTCGACATGACCGTACTGCAGCCCTATCTGATACAAGCCGCCGAGACGGGCGTCCGGCGCGGAACGCTCGATCTCGACCTCAAGTCGTCGGTCAACAAGGGCAAACTCCGCGCCCCGGGCACGCTGACGCTTTCTGACCTGGAGTTGAGTTCTGGCTCCGGTTCATTCATGGGACTTCCTCGCAATGCAGCCGTCGGGTTGATGAAGAACGCCAACGGCAAGATCAGCGTGAAGTTCCTGCTCGAAGGCGACATCAACGACCCTCGCTTCTCGCTCAACGAGGAAATGGCTACGCGCCTCGCCACCGCGCTGGCAAGTTCGCTGGGCATCAGCATCGAATCACTCGCGAAGGGGGTCGGCGGCATCGGCGGCAGCGCCCTTAAGGGCATCAGCGAATCACTGGGAAAGCTTCTCAGCAACTAGCCCCGGCGTTATTATCCCGGCATAATCCGACCACCACATCGCTCAAGGAGACCGGGATGAAACTCAGCTATCGAATCATCATCAGTACGCTGCTGTCTCTCACCGCCATCGGCAGCACCACCACACCCGCGGCGGAGTTGCCGAAACGCAAGCCCGGACTCTGGGAAATCAACATGCAGATGGAAGGCGCTCCATCGATGGAGCCGATGCAGCAATGCATCGACAAGAACACCGACAACCTCATGCAACAGCAAGGCGATGACGCAAAGCCGGAGTGCAGCGTCATGGACGTGAAAGCCAGCGGAAACCGGGTCAGCATTCACAGCGTCTGCAAGGTCGAAGGCTCGACGGCCACGACCGATGGCACGTTCGAAGGCTCCTTTGACACGAACTACAAGGGAACGATGAAGACGCGCTTCAACCCACCGCTGCAGGGCATGGCGGAGTCGAACATGACCCAGCAGGCACGCTGGCTTGGTCCGTGCAAACAGGGTCAAAAGCCTGGCGACGTGATCATGCCGAACATGGGCGGATTCAACGTCAACGAGATGATGAAGGATCCGAAGATCCAGGAAATGATGAAACGTCAGCGGTGAATCGCCACGTCGGCGCCATCAAAGCCAGCGCCGCACACGCGCCGCATAGTCCTCGAAGTCCTTGCCGAACTTCTCGCGCATCACCCGCTCCTCCGGTGAGATCTGGAAGCGGTTCATGTAGCCGACGAACAGACAAGGGCCGGCGAATGCCCAAGGCGTGGCCAGAAAGACGGCCCATGCGGCAAGTTGGCACAGCAGTCCGACGTACATCGGATTGCGTGTCACCCGGTAGATCCCGCTGGTGACCAGTACCGACGCCCGGCCGGGACGCAGCGGATTGATTGATGTGCGGGCACACAGAAATGCCAGCAGTCCGAGCAGATCGAACATCAGTCCGACAATAACGAGAAGCAGCGCGACGAGGCCACCGGTTCGTAACGGGTCGATCCAGAGAGACTGCGTCGGCGACGCCAACCACATTACGAACGCAATGCCACCGGCGACGACCGGCGGCGGAATCGTGTGTTCGAGCAGACGCACGAGATGCGTGGCAGGGACGACTACGCCCCGCAAGCTGACACTGAATCCCGGCGATAAAACTCGGCGGTCGCAACAACCACCTTCGCTTCGCGTTCGGCGGGAAATGTCCGTGCATAACTTTCCGCAGCCTTTCGCGTGGGGAAGTAGCCGTGCGTGGCAAATGCCAGCACGCCGTCTTCCTCAAGGACAATCACAAAATAGCGCTCTCCCATACGCCCTTCTCCTTCAGAATCCATAAAGGTTGCCAGTGTGCCACGCGTTGTGTGGGCCGGCGAGAACAGGCGATCAATGCCCGCCGCCTGCCGACGCATCGACCGTGCGCTTCGGCTTTGGTGCCAGCCAGATTGCTGAGGCAGCGAAGATGAACGCGATGCCGATCACGGCCATGATCTGATTGGTCGCCAGCATCACGCTCTGGCTGGTCACGAGGCGGTCCAGGGACTGCAGCACCGCATCGGCAGACATCCCGGTGTTTTCGAGAAAAGACCGGACGTAGTGATCACTGTCCGCCAGCCCGACCAGTTCGGCGTGATTGCGTGTGATCTGATCATCCCAGACAGTAGTGATCAGCGACGTGGCAAAAGCGCCTGATAGTGTTCGCAGAAAATTCATCAGACCGGCGGCCGATGCCATTTCGTGCGTCTCGACGCTGGCCAGTGCCAGCCCGGTCAGCGGAATGAAGAAGAATGGCAGCCCGAGTCCCATCAGCATCAATGGCAGTGAGACGCTCCAGTAATCCATGTCAGTGGTGGCAATGGTCCGGGTCAGCGTCATCAGTCCCAGCCATGTCACCCCGAAAAACACCAGCTTGCGGGCATCGACGCGGTGCGACAGGGTGGCGGCAATCGGCGCGACAAAAACGGCAAAGATGCCGGTCCAGCATGTCGCCATTCCTGCGGACGTGGCGGTATAGCCCATGTAGCTCTGCAGCCACTGCGGCGTCAGCACGTTGGCGCCGAAAAATGCGGCGAACGCGAGACTGATGGTCAGTACGCTGACGGAGAAGCCGCGATGCCGGAACACACGCAAATCGACCACCGGATGCTCTTCGTGCAACTCCCAGATCAGGAAGGCGGCAAAACCAATGATGGCGATTATGGCCAGTGCAACGATCTCGGGTGAGGAGAACCAGTCGAGGTTCTTGCCTTCATCGAGCATCAGTTGCAGCGCGCCGACCCAGACGATCAGCAGGAGCAGACCAACGCGGTCGATCGGGTTCTTTTTCAGTGGCTCTTCATAACGCTTGAGCATCTTCCAGGCGATGAACGCACACGCGCCCGCGATCGGCAGGTTGATCCAGAAGATCCAGTGCCAGCTGTACTCGTCGCAGAGATGCCCTCCCAGGATCGGACCAAGCACCGGTGCCACGAGCGTAGTCATCGACCATAACCCGATCGCAGCGGCGGCCTTTTCCTTCGGGAAGATCCGCAATAGCAGTGTTTGCGATAGCGGCATCAGAGGACCACCCGCCAATCCTTGGCAAATGCGCGCGAAGACGAGCATGCCGAGGGAGCCCGACATACCGCACAACGCCGAAAATCCGCCGAAAGCCACCATGGCGGTAACAAACACGCGCACGGCACCGAAGCGCGCGGCCAGCCAGCCGGTCAGCGGCACCGTAATGGCTTCGGCGACCGCATACGAGGTGATCACCCACGTTCCCTGGCTGGTCGTTGCACCCAGTCCTCCGGCAATGTTTGGTACGGAAACGTTGGCGATGGTTATGTCCAGCACGGCGATGAAATTCGCCGCCGCAAGGATGATCGCCGCAGCCCAAAGCATTCCCCCGCTCAGCGGCGCACTGCCCCGAGCATCCACTTCGCTCATGCCGGCCTCCGCTTCAGCTACGCTCGCGCGTATCGATCCGCGCGGTCATCGACAAGCCGACTTTCAGAGGATTGGCTTCCAGTTCGGCCGGGTCGAGCTTGATGCGCACCGGCAAGCGCTGCACCACCTTGATCCAGTTGCCTGTCGCGTTCTGCGCCGGGATCGCTGCAAACGCGGCGCCGGAACCACCGGAGAAGCCTTCCACCGTGCCGTGATAAGTCACCGAACCGCCGTAGATGTCGGCTTCCAGTGTGACTGGCTGACCAACACGGACGTTTTCGAGCTGAACTTCCTTGAAGTTGGCATCAACGTGCATATCCTGCACCGGCACCACGGCCAGCAACGGCGTACCGGCCTGCACACGTTGGCCGACCTGTACCTGACGCTTGGCCACCACACCGTCGACCGGAGCCCGGACCACGGTCCGCCCCAGATCGATGGCTGCCTGATCGCGCCGCGCTTGAGCCAGCGCGACCTCCGGGTTGGTCTCCACCGTCGTCTCGGCAATCAACGCGGCGTTCGCCGCCTTGCTGCCGATCGCCGCCGCACGATTGGCCCGCGCCTGCTCGGATGCTGCGCGGGCTGCGGCCAGGTTGGCTTCGGCGGCGGCAAATGCGTTCTGCGCCTTGGTCAGCTCGTCACCAGAAACCGAGCCGGACTTGGCCAACGCCTCGCGGCGCTGCAGATCGATCTTCGCACGGTCAAAGTCGGCTTCAGCCGAAGCAAGCTGCGCAACGGCGCGCTTCTCGTCGGCTTCGCGCGCTGCAATCTGCGCCGCCAGCCCACTGTCGGTCGCCACATAGCCTTTAACCCGGCGGATCGCCCGACCAAGTTCGGCTTCCGCCTCCGCCAGCGCCAGGCGCGCGTCGGTCGGATCGATGACAACCAGCACATCGCCGGCCTTCACCGTCTGCGTATCTGTGACACGCACTTCGCGGATCGTCCCGCCGACTTCCGGTGTCACCTGCGCAATCTCGACCGCGGCATAGGCATTGTCGGTCGACACGAAATGCGACCCATATAGAACCCAGTAGGTACCGGACACCAGCGCGGCGATACCGACCACGCCACCCAGCGCGATCAGGAGCTTGTTGCGGCGACGTTCGTTCCCGGCACGGCTCGGGGATAAGGTTGTGTTCTCGGACATTGTATTTTCCTCGGTAATTGCGATATTCACGTATTCGATTCAGAGTTTTGATCCGATGCGGCGCGGTAGCCACCTCCAAGCGCCCGGATAAGGGCCACATCCAGCGAAAACGCCCGCGACTGAAGATCACTCAGGCTGCGCAGGCTGTTCAGCAGCACATCCTCGGCGGAGAGCACTTCGAGGTAACTGGACAGTCCGCCTTCGTAGCGATTGCGTGCCACTCGATGCGCTTCAGCGGCTGCATCCGCCGCTTCCCCTGCCTTGGCCAGCCTTCCATCCAGCGCGCGCTGGCTGAGACCGGCATCGGCGACCTCCTGCAAGGCCAGTGTAAGAGTCCGGTTGTAGTTGGCGACCGCCTCCTCGTATGTCGCAACCGAGCCACGCAACTCACCGCGCAACCGCCCCCCCGTGAAAATCGGCAACGAAATCGCCGGCCCGATGCTTCCTACCGTGGAACCGCTCTTCGCGAGCAAGTCCAGGCCCAGCGACTGCAGGCCGATGAACGCCGTCAGATTCAGGTTGGGATAGAACTCGTCCTTTTTCTGATCGATCCGGCGCAGCTGGGCTTCTGCCTGCAGACGTGCGGCCACCACATCCGGACGCCGGCCGATCAATTCCACCGGCAGATTGCCCGGCAGTCCCGGGTGTGCATCCAGGCGCACCGCCGGTCGGGTTATCGACAAGCCGCGATCCGGCCCCGCACCGAGCAATGCGGCCAGGCGATTGCGCTGCAGGCCAATCTGTTCGTCAATCGCCAACAGATCGCCTTCCGCTGCTGCCCGACGCGCTTCGGCATCACGCACGCTGCCGCGTGTTTCCAGACCGTTGATAAAACGTTCGCCGAAGAGCGACGCGGTTTTAGCGCGCACTTCAACCGAACGTGCCGCCGTGTCTCGAGCCGCAAAAAGCCGGGTCAGTTCGGCGTAGGCACTCGCAACATTGGCGGCCAGAACGAGCCGTGCCTGTGCCAGCTCTGCGCGGCGCGCTTCAACCTCTGACGTTGCCGCCGCCAAGCCCGCACGGTTTTTCCCCCAGAAGTCGAGTTCCCAGCTGAAATCCAGAGTTGCCCGACCGTAATCCTTCCACCCTTCCGGCGTCATCGCTTCCGGTGTCAGGTAGTTGTAACTCTGCCGTTGTTGGGTCGCCGAGGCATTCGCTCCCACCTGGGGCTGCAATGGTGCTCCCGCCACCTGCCCGGCCGCTTCGGCGCGGCGCACACGCGCGGCAGCCGCGCTCATGTCTGGCGAATCGCGCAAGGCTTCGTCGATAAGACCATCGAGTTGCTTGTCGCCGTAAGCCTTCCACCAGCCTTCCTCCGGCCAGGCGACTTGCGGCCCGGTAAACGAAGCTTGCGTCTGATAACCGGAAGCCGGCTTGAATGCAGACAGCGCATCGAGCGACGGAAACTGCGCGCAGCCGGCAAGACCCAACGCCAGCAGACCGACGCCCGCCAGACGACTGCGGGTGACCGTCGTGCGCCAACCAGAATAGCGAATGAACATAACGACCTCTGAAATATAACTGTACGGTACAGTTTATTATTGAACATTCCGCGTCGTCAAGCTAAAGTAAACCGTTTGGTTCAGAAATGAGTGGCAATATATGAGAACAAAGACGGAAGAGAAGCGCGAGGCTATCCTCGCCGTAGCGGCCGAGGTTTTCCGTGAAGTTGGCTTCTCCGGCGCATCAATGTCGGAAATCTGCGCTCGCGTGGGGGGATCGAAGGCAACCCTTTACAACTATTTCCCATCAAAGGAAGATCTTTTCTTCGAAGTGATGTTCCGCTCGACAGAAGCGGAATTCGAGGCCACTCACCGGGCACTCGACCCTTCGACCGACAATGTCGCGGACTGCCTCAGTCGTTTCGGCGAGCAAATCCTCACACTGATCTATTCCGAAAAGGTACTCGCGATCCGCCGCCTGATTGTTGCCGAGTCCGGGCGCGCCCACCTCGGTCGATTATGCTATGTGCGCGGCCCGAAACGCAGCCATGCAATGATGAGCGACTTTCTGAAATCAGCCATGGCGAAAGGAAAACTGCGCTCCACTGATCCGCGCGTCGCCACACTGCACCTGCGCGCCCTGCTCGA
>QKII01000111.1 GCA_003249625.1 Propionivibrio sp.
TTGTGCTTCTTGCAGCCTTCCTCGGTCAGCGGCCCCATGCCGCCCTTGCCGACGATCAGCTTGACGCCGGTCTGCTCGATGAACTCGCGCTCGAATTTCTCCATGCGCATGCTGGTCGTCGGGCCGATCGACACCATCTCGAACCTGCCGTCGTGGAGCTTGCGCACGATCGGACCGGCGTGGAAAATCGCCCCGCCCTTCAGGTCCACCGGCAACTCGCGCTTCAGCTCGATCAACCGGCGATGCGCGACATCGCGGCAGGTGACGATATGGCCGGTGAGATAAACGACATCGCCGACCCGCAAATCCTCAAGATCCTCGTCCTTGATCGGCGTGGTAAGTACTTTCTTGCTCACAGTTTGGCTCCTTCATGCGTCAGGATTTCGTAGGACATGTCGGCGTTGATGCGGATACGCCCGCGCCGGTGCGCCCAGCAGCCGGTATTGACAGCCACGCCGATCGTCGAGGGATGGCGGGCAGACGCCTCGATGTTCACGCCCATCACGCTGTCCGTGCCGGTCAGCCCCTGCGGGCCGATGCCCATCTCGTTGAGTCCGTCTTCCAGGAGTTTTTCCATCTTGGCGGCGTTCGGGTCGGCGTTATGCGAACCGACTGGCCGCATCAGCGCCTTCTTGGAGAGCCGTGCCGCAGTTTCGACTGCGGTGGATACGCCGACGCCAACCAGCAGCGGCGGGCAGGCATTGACGCCGCGCGAGGAGATGACGTTGAAGACGAATTCGGCAACGCCTTCATAGCCCTGCCCCGGCATCAGCACCGTCGCCGAGCCCGGCAAGGTGCAGCCGCCGCCGGCCATGTACACGTCGATCGTCACACTGTCGGCGTCCGGCACGATTTCCCAGTCCAGCCAGGGAACCTTCGTCCCGGTGTTCGTCCCGGTGTTCTTCTCGACGAAGGTTTCCACCGCGTTGTGCCGCAGCGGCGCCTTCTGCGTCGCCTCGCGCGTGGCTTCGGCGAGGATGTCGCCGAGTTCGCCGAGCAGCGGGAACTTGGCCCCCGCGGTGACGAAATACTGGATGACACCGGTGTCCTGGCAACTCGGCCGGTCGAGCCGGTTGGCGGCATCCTGGTTTTCGGCCATCGACAGATAGATCGCTTTCGCCAGCGGTTTGGTTTCCTTCGCACGAAGTTCCGCCAGTTTCTTCTCGACATCGGTCGGCAGATGCTTGCCGATGTAGGCGGTGAACTTTGCCATGGTGTCAGTCAATGACTGAACGGCTGCTTGCTTTTCCAATTTCCTCTCTCCTGACAACACCCTTGCGGGCGACGTGGGTAATTTATATAGTTCCCCCGCGGACAGAAATACCGTTTTCAGCAAACCATATGTTCCACACAGGAAAATATGAAACTACGCAGCAACCTTTCCTTCTTTTCCACGCTGGTCAAAAGCGGCAGTCTTTCCGCCGCGGCCCAGGAGTTCAACGTCACGCCGTCGGCGGTCAGCAAATGGCTGGCGCAGCTCGAAGAACGGCTGGGTGTCCGACTGATCGCTCGCAACACCCGGCGCTTCAGCCTGACGCAGGAAGGAGAAATCTATCTCGCCGAGGGGCAGCGCATCCTGAGCGATATCGATGAGCTGGAGCACGCCATATCCCGTAGCCACGGCGTACCCATTGGACTGTTGAAGGTGCAGGCGACCTTCGGTTTCGGACGCAGCTTCATCGCACCAGCCATCTCGGAATTTTCGCGTCAGTATCCTGACCTCGAAATTCAGCTGCTGCTGTCGGACCGACCCGCCAGCCTCGCCGACGGCGACATCGACATCAGCGTGCGTTTTGGCCCGCCGCCGGACAGCCGCGTAATGGCACGCAAGATCGCCAAACACCGCCGCCGCGTTTTCGCCTCACCGATCTATCTGAAGGATCGCCCGAGGCCCGTGGTTCCGGACGATCTGGCACACCACAACTGCCTGATCGTACGCCAGGACGACGTTGCCTACGGACAATGGCATTTCACCAAGGCGAGAAAGACGCAGAGCGTGAAGGTACGCGGCAATCTCAGCAGCAACGATGGCGGCGCCGTGCTGACCTGGGCGCTGGAGGGACACGGCATCATCATGCGTTCGGAATGGGATGCTGCCCCGTTCGTCCTGGACGGCCAACTGGAATTCCTGCTCGACGACTACGAACTGCCGCCGGCGGACATCTACGCGGTCTATCCCCAGCGACGCAATCTCCCGGCCAAAGTCCGCGTCTTCGTCGACTTCCTCGCCGCGCGGTTTGAGGGGATGGTGATTCAGCGGCGTGCTACGTGGTAAGCCGCTCCGAAGCTCAGTAATGCTCCCCGGACGGCTCATTCCGGGAACACCCCCGGCGTCGTGGATTCTTCACAGGACGAAGCATGCCTGAACGTCAGTGGCGAGCTAAGCCCATCCTTTCTCCCGCCTCATCCGGGGAAAAACGCCGCAACACATGCTGGCTCATTCCTCGCGCCAGTTCCTCCACCCCGAAGAATACCTTTCCGATTCCGTCACTTTCTAGCAGTTCCAACTCTGATTCGCTGTGAGTACGCACGATGATCTCGATCGCAGGATTAAGCGTCCGTGCAGTGGTAGCCATCTTCCGTACATCGACGGAGTCCGGCGTAGCGACGACCAGCATTGCCGCGTCGACGATGTGCGCCTGGATCAACGTTCCTGGATCATCGGCGGCGTCGCCGCACACGGCCGCAACACCTTCCTTGCGCAGCGCTTCGACGCGCTCACGGTTCTGCTCCGCGACGATGAACGGAATGCCGAATTCACCAAGGGCTCGGGCGATTCGCCGACCGACGCGGCCGTAGCCCACGAGCACCACTTGTCCCTTCAGGTACTTGCTCTCCGTTTCCATCGGTAGTTCGGCG
>QKII01000049.1 GCA_003249625.1 Propionivibrio sp.
CTTTCCCACGATGCCCAGGTGGCGAAATTGGTAGACGCGCCAGGTTCAGGTCCTGGTGGTGGCAACACTGTGGAAGTTCGAGTCTTCTCCTGGGCACCATGCCATTACAGCAAATGGCCCCGCCGACGTGGTGAAATTGGTAGACACGCTATCTTGAGGGGGTAGTGACTTCGGTCGTATGAGTTCGAGTCTCATCGTCGGCACCAGAATTTTCCGGGTATGATCCCGGCGCATCTTGAGTCCCTCTCCAGGGTCTCCAACACTTCTTCCTGTTTCTGAGTTTTCAGGCGCCCTGCAGGCCGAGCGCTGTACGGATATCTGCTTCCAGCTTGTCCGGTGGCGTGATCGGTGCGTAGCGGCGCAACGGTGTTCCGTCTCGGTCGATCAGGAACTTGGTGAAGTTCCATTTCACGCGACGACCGACGAGGCCAGGAAGACGTTCGGTGAGCCAATTGAACAACGGATGCGCGTTTGAGCCATTGACGTCCGTTTTTTCGAACATCGGGAACGTCACTCCGTAGTTGACCTCGCAGGTTGTGGCGATAATCTCCGCATCGCCCGGTTCCTGGTTGCCAAACTGGTTGCAGGGAAAACCGAGGATGACAAATCCTTTTCCGGCGTACTTCCGGTAGAGCGTTTCGAGCCCGGCGTATTGCGGGGTAAAGCCGCACTGGCTGGCGGTGTTGACCACCAACACGACTTGCCCGGCATAGCGCGACAAGGAGACTTCCTCGCCGCGTAGCGACCGGGCATGTAGCGAATGAAGCGGATTCAGTCTATCCACTCGTAAAGTTCGACACTGGCCGGGCTGCATTTGCAGCAGCCGCCACCGCAGGCTGTTCCGCTCGGGAGCTTGTGTACCCGACCTTTTCTTTCCAATACGGTGAGCATTCCGCGCAGCGCGTCAGGCGTGGCATCGAGTCCGATGGCCATGTCGGTGAGCGCAGCGCGGCGATGGATTTTCAGATAGTCGCTGACACGGGACAGAATCATGGCGCTTATCCTTTCACTTAAGCTTTTTGTGACAGCGGAACGACGACAGGTACGGCAGGCTGCCCGTATCGTCGCAATGCGAGGAACGCGACGGCGAATGCGGCGATGATGCCGGCGATCCACGCTGTGGCGCCTTGCGGGTTGTTGGCATAGTTGGCAGCCTGATAATAGAGCGTGGCCAGGCCATAGGCGGTGCCGGTTGTCCAGGCGGCGACAAACATCGTCCAGCGCGTGCCGCTTTCTTGGTACACCGCGGCGATGGCGGCCGTGCAGGGGAAGTAGAGGAGGATGAACAGCAGGTAGGCAAAGGCACCGGCAGCACCGTCGAAGCGCTCGGCCATGGCGCCGAAGGTGCCGGTGGAAACTTCCTGCTCTTCGGCCACAGCGTCCTTGTCTGTCAGATCACCGACGCCGAGACCCAGAGGATCGGCCCAGCCGCCGAGCGCATCGGTCAGGTTGGTCGGGATCGTGGCGACAGCTTCAGAAAGGGCTGTGCCGAGATTGAAGCTTTCCTTTTCCTTGGCGGCGTCGCCGCTTTCGGCCGCATCTTTTTCCGCCAATGCCGTGTAGGCTGCGTCAAGCGTGCCGACAACGGCTTCCTTGGCCAGTACGCCGGTGAAGATGCCGACTGCCGCGGGCCAGTTTTCCGTCGTCATGCCGAAGGGGCCGAACGCCGGAGCGATGGTGCGCCCGATCTCGGCCAGTACCGACTTGTCGCTGTCCTCGTTGCCGAAGCTGCCGTCGGTGCCGACGGCATTGAGGAAATTGAGTACCAGCACCATCGGCACGATGACACGTCCGGCCCTGACGATGAAGCTCTTCAGGCGTTCCCAGGTGTGCATCAGGATGCCCCTCGCGGTTGGCAGGTGGTAGGGCGGCAGTTCCATAATGAATGGAGTCGCTTCGCCCTTGAGCAACGAATGCTTGAGAACCAGTCCGGTCAGTACGGCAACTACGATGCCGATCAGATAGAGGCCGAAGACCACGTTCTGACCGCTTTCCGGGAAGAACGCCGCGGCAAACAGGACGTAAACCGGCAGACGGGCGCCGCAGGACATGAATGGTGCCATGGCGATTGTCATCAAGCGGTCGCGGCGGTGTTCGAGCGTCCGCGTCGCCATGATCGCCGGAACGTTGCAGCCGAAGCCGACGATCAGCGGCACGAAGGACTTGCCCGGCAGGCCGACCCAACGCATGAAACGGTCCATGACGAAGGCAGCGCGAGCCATGTAACCGGAGTCTTCCAGGACTGAAAGGAACAGATAGAGGAAGCCGATGACCGGGATGAAGGTGGCGACCGTCTGCAGACCGCCGCCGATGCCTTTTGCCAGCATGACCGTCAGCCATTCTGGCGACCCAAGGGCGCCGAGTAGTTCGCCAAAGCCGTTAACCAGTAGCGCTTCAGCTGACTTGTCGAAGAAATCGATAAATGCGCCACCGATGTTGATGGTGAACATGAACATCAGGTACATCATCAGGAGAAAGATCGGAATACCCAGCGTGCGGTTGAGTACCACACGGTCAATCCGGTCGGTCATGTCGCGGTTGACCTGTCCAGTGAAGGTTACACAGGTGTTGGCGATTCGATTGGCCAAGCTGTAATGGGCGTCGGCAATGAAAATGTCCAGATCGTCTTCCAGCGGGTTGGCGAGCACCGCCGCCTGTGCGGCGAGATCAGGGCCGACGGCCTTGTTCGCCAGATCATCGCTTTCCAGAAGGCGGACGGCCAGCCAGCGCGGGTCGATGCTCTTGGTACTGGCAATCTTGCTTACCGGTTCGATCAGGACCGAAATTGCTTCTTCAATGGTTTCGGCGTATGTCAGCCGAGCACTGGCGCGTGGTTGATCATCGGCGGCCTTGATGATCGTCTCTTTCAACTTGCCAATGTTTTGCCCTTGCGATGCGATTACCGGCACGACCGGGCAACCGAGTTGCGTTGCGAGTTCCTTGGCGTCGACCCGCATGCCCTTGGCTTCGGCCATGTCGGTCATGTTCAGCACGACAAGCAGCGGGACGGCCATTTCGGCAAGTTGTGTTGTGAGATACAGATTACGTTCGAGGTTCGAGGCGTCGATGATGTTCACGATCAGGTCGGCCTCGCCAGAATGCACGTAATCACGCGCGACCATTTCATCAAGCGAAACAGCGCGATCAACAACATCGAGCGAGTAGGTGCCCGGGAGGTCGATGACCTCCACTCGCGTCTCAGCGATTCGGTACTCACCGGACTTGCGCTCGACGGTGACACCCGGCCAGTTGCCTACTTGCTGTTTGGCGCCGGTCAACGCGTTGAAGAGGGTGGTCTTGCCGCAGTTGGGGTTGCCGACGAGGCCGATCGTAAACTGGTCTTTCATTACACTTTCTCCACATCCAATGCCGCTGCTTCTTCCTTGCGCAGGGAGAGTGCGAAACCCCTCACCCGAATCTCGATCGGGTCGCCCATGGGGGCGACGCGCGTGACACCGATTTCGGCGCCGGGTGTCAGCCCCATCGTCAGCAACTTGCGGCGATAGTCCTTGCCGGATTCGGCAAAGCTGACGATCCGGGCGCGCTCGCCTACGCGCAATTCACTGATCTTGGTCATTTCGTTTTCCTTGATTGATTTCAAAGCGGTTAGTTGGGAGCCACCATGATCTTGTGTGCCATGCCGCCTCCGAGGGCGAAGCGTGTCTCGCCGCGCATGACCACCAGACCGCCCCCCTGTCGCTGCCGCACAATCAGTTCAGCACCGATGTTCAGGCCCATTTCGGTCATCCTCCGATCGAGACCGGAGCCGCCCTTGAGCGCGACGACGCGCACATGTGCGCCTTCATCGGCCATCATCAGGGGGAAACAGTTGGCGTTCATTGCTTGTCCTTGTGTTAGGCGCCTGAGAATGTCGGAAAAGGGTATTCCGCTATTCGACGTTCGGTCCGCCGTTAATGGAATCGTATGTAAATAATAACCACTCTCATTATAATTTAAAAAATTTTCGGGTGAATGTTTTTTTGAGAGCGAGCCGATAAACTTTTTTTGGCGCAAAAAGTTCCCCGCTGCTGGACGACTCTTTTAGGTCAAAAAAACTATCTGCTTGTGTTGGGGGGGGCTGGCGATGTTTCTTCGCGGGTGGGATGGCGTGACCCTGAGCGACGTTCGTCGGGATGTGCTGTCCGAGTTGGTGTCGGCCTGCTGCGACGATGGCCTCGAAAAGAGAGTCGGGCCTTCGTGCCGGCCCGCTTTCAGGTGCCTGGAGGATTGTCTAAAGCACGTTGGCGAGGAAGCGGCGGGTCCGTTCCTCTCTCGGGTTGTCGAAAACCTCTTCCGGCGTGCCTTCCTCGACAAGCATGCCATCGTCCATGAAAAGCACGCGGTCGGCGACCCGTCGGGCGAACCCCATTTCGTGCGTGACGACCACCATGGTCATGCCTTCTTCAGCGAGAGTCTGCATCACGTTCAGCACTTCACCGACCATTTCGGGGTCGAGCGCGGACGTCGGTTCGTCGAAGAGCATGATCGCCGGTTGCATGGCCAGCGCGCGAGCGATGGCTACGCGCTGCTGCTGTCCGCCGGAGAGTTGGTTGGGGTACGCGTCGATCTTGTCGAGGAGGCCGACTTTGACCAGCAGGTCGTGTGCGCGCTGTTTGGACTCCGCAGCCGTTACACCGCGAACCTTGGTCGGCGCCAGTGTGATGTTTTCGAGTACCGTCTTGTGCGGGAAAAGATTGAAGCGCTGGAACACCATACCGATTTCGGAGCGCAGTGCATCGATGTCGGTGTGATTGTCATGCACAGAGGTGCCATGCACCAGCACCTGACCTCCACTAGCTTCTTCCAGACCGTTCAGACAGCGCAGGAAGGTGCTTTTCCCCGATCCGGAGGGACCGATCACACACACCACTTCGGACGCGGTGACGGTGCAGTCGATTCCTCGCAGCACCTGCAGGTCGCCAAAGTTCTTGGTCAGGCCTTTAACGCGAATCACCTCGTCCATAACGAGCCTCCAGTCTCTTTACCGCCCAGGCGAGGCCCAGCGTCAAAATCCAGTACATGAAAGAAATCGTGAGGTACGGTTCCCAATAGCGGGAATAGGCGCCGGCGACCGTACGCGCCGTATAGGCCAGTTCGGCCAGTCCGATCGCTGAAATCAGCGACGAATCCTTGAGCAGTGCGATGGCGTTGTTGCCCAGCGGCGGCAACATGCGCCTGAATGCCTGCGGCAGCACAACGTGGTACATCGTTCGTGAGAACGAAAGGCCGAGGGAGCGGGAGGCTTCGACCTGCCCTTTGTCGATCGACTGAATACCGGCCCGGAAAATCTCGGAGATGTAGGCGCCCGAATTGAGCGTCAGAGCCAGAATGCCGGAGAGGAGAGCGCCGTAGTTCTGTTTCAGGCTGCGCGCGGTTTCACCGGAGATGAGCAGTCCGTCGGAGGGGTTGATGAACAATGGCAGGACGGCGAAATGGATCAGCAGGATCTGAACGAACAACGGCGTCCCGCGGAAGAAACTGACATAGACGGTCGACGGCCAGCGCAGCAGATAGCGGCAGAACTGGCGGGCCGGCGAGTGCCGAGCATCGGCCAGGCGTGCCAGTCCGATCGCCAGGCCGAGAGCCGTGCCCAGGGTGATGCAGATAAGGGTGACGAGGATGGTGATTTGCAAACCGTGCCAGAACATCATCGCGTATTCGGCGATGATGTCGGCGCGGAACCATCCGAACCAGAGGATCGGATCCATTGATCAGGTTGTCTTCTTATTATTGCGCGGGCAGAACGGGCGCTTCAGCCTGGAACCACGTCTTGTAGATCTTGGCGTAGGTGCCATCGGCCTTGATTGCCGCGAGGCCGGTGTTCAGCTTGTCGAGCAGCGCCTTGTTGCCTTGCTTGACGACGATACCGAAAAATTCCTTCGGGAAGTTCGGGTCGCTGACGGTCTTGAGTTGCTTGTGTTCCTGCACGCGGAAGGCGATCACGCCGTTGTCGCCGATGACGGCGTCGACGCCGCTGTTGGCCAGTTCGGCGATGGCAACGGGTGTGCTCTCGAAGCGCTTGATGTCCGAGCTGGTCTTGCCGAACTCACGCGAGGCGATGTCATCGCCAGTGCTGCCCGTGACCACGGCGACCTTCTTGCCGGCGAGATCCTTCAAACCATTGACCTTGCTGTCCTTGTGCACGCCGATCAGCTGGCGGGCCTCGAAGTACGGGGCAGTAAAGTCGTACGACTGCTTGCGCTTTTCGTTGATCGTTACTCCGGAGATGACGAGGTCGACGTCACCGTTGTTCAGTGCGGCAAAAATTCCGGTCCATGGTGTATTGACGATCTTGATCTGCAGCCCGGATTTTTGAGCGATGGCCTTGATGATGTCGATATCGTAGCCGACGATTTCCTTGGTCGGGCTTTCATAGGCGAACGGACGATACGTGGCGCTCGATCCGACGACGAGTTCCTTGGCTTGGGAAAAGGCAGACGTGCTAACGACCGAAGCGACGGCGAGCGAAAACAGCAGCTTCACAGGAAATTTCATATTATTGTTCCTTGGAAAAGTAATTGGAGTGTCGCTACGGGCTGGACTTGGCAAGCGGCACAGGGGCGTAATTGTAGTCGCAAACAGCGGCTGGCACGCTTTGTGCGCCTTATGTTCTCGTGCGCTCTGTACGTGTCGGGTATAGTCCGTTTCCTTTCCACGCCAGTCGAAGCACTAGGATGTCCGAATCGCTTACTCCCGCTCGCCTTGAGCTCGCACCCGATGGCACGCCGGTATCGGAACGGTATGGCGATGTCTACCACTCGACAGCCGGTGGACATGCTCAGGCCCGGCACGTATTCCTTGGTGGAAACGGTTTGCCGGAGCGTTGGCGGGAGCGCGCGGAATTTTCCGTTCTCGAAACAGGATTTGGCCTCGGGCTGAATTTCATGGCGACGTGGCTGGCTTGGCGGAATGATCTGCGGCGCAGCGACTGCCTGCAGTTCATCTCCGTGGAGAAGCACCCGTTTCCGGCGATCGATCTCGCGCTGGCGCACGGTGTCTGGCCCGAATTCGCGGCGTTGTCGAAAGCGCTGTGTGTGGCTTGGCCCGAACTTGTTGCGGGCGAACATCGCGTCAGCCTGGATGACGGCCGTGTCGTTCTGCGACTGCTCTTTGGTGATGCAAATGATGCCTTGATGTCGCTCGACGCATCTGTCGATGCCATCTATCTCGACGGCTTCTCGCCGGCAAAAAACCCAGAATTGTGGTCTCCAGCCGTATGTCAGCAATTGGCACGCATTGCGCATCCCGGCGCGACGTTGGCGACCTGGTCGGTCGCCGGCAGTGTACGCAGGGCGCTTGCCGCTGCTGGTTTCGAGGTCGCCAGATGTCCTGGGTTCGCGGGAAAACGCCAGATGCTTTCTGGGCGGTATGTCGGAGGATATTGCTCAACAGAAACACCTTTTTACGATGAGGGGAAAAAGGCGTAAACTGGCCGTTCGCCTGATTTCTGGCGTTAAATTGCCGCGCTGCGGCCCTTTTCAGCGATTGACTCTAATGAAAACCAGTACCCAGCAGAAACCGGCGGAGCTGATTGTTTCGCCCGATTTCGAATCGATCTTCTCTTCCCGGGCAAAGGCAATCCAAAGTTCGGCTATCCGCGAAATTCTCAAAGTAACGGAGCGTCCTGAAGTAATTTCCTTTGCCGGCGGTCTGCCTGCCCCGGAAACGTTCCCGGTCAAGGAAACGCTGGCAGCCATGGAGCGGGTACTGACGGAAAGCGGCAGGGAAGCGCTGCAATACAGCACGACCGAAGGATTCGCGCCGTTGCGTGAGTGGATCGCCAAGCGAAACAGCACGCCGGACGCACCGGTACATCCTGATCAGGTGCTGATGGTGTCCGGTTCGCAACAGGGGCTTGATCTGCTCGCCAAGGTGTTGATCGATCCGGGCGATACGGTGCTGGTCGAAACCCCGACCTATCTTGGCGCATTGCAGGCGTTCTCGCTGTTTGAACCGAAGTACGTTTCCATCCCGTCGGACGGCGACGGTGTGATTCCGGATGCTATGGGTGAATCGCTGCGCGGGGCGAAATTCCTGTACTGTCTGCCGAATTTCCAGAACCCCACCGGGCGCTTGCTGGCGGAAGAGCGACGCTACGAACTCGCGGCAAAAGCGCGCGAACTCGACCTGCTGATCCTCGAAGACGATCCGTACGGTGAGTTGTCCTACGCAGGAGATACACCGCCGTCGATTCGCTCGCTCGCGCCGGAACGCACAGTCTACATGGGCTCGTTCTCCAAGGTGCTCGCTCCTGGCATTCGCCTCGGCTACGTGATCGCGCCGGAGGCACTGCGCGCCAAGCTGGTCCAGGCCAAGCAGGCGACCGACCTGCATACGTCGACGCTGTCGCAGATGGCGGCTTACGAGGTGGTGAAGGATGGCTTTCTGGATGGGCACATCCCGACGATCCGCAAGCTTTATGGCGATCAATGCCAAGCCATGTTGTCCTCCCTGTCGAGGCACATGCCTGAAGGCGTGCGCTGGAATGCTCCCAAGGGCGGGATGTTCCTCTGGGCTGAATTGCCAAAGGGAATGGACGCCACGTCCTTGCTTGCCAAGGCGGTAGAGAACAACGTCGCTTTTGTTCCCGGCGTGCCATTCTTTGCCGAGAGTCCGGTGATCGAGGCGCTGCGTCTGGCTTTCGTGACGGTACCGCCGCCGCGTATCGAAGAGGGCGTCAAGCGCTTGGCCGAACTGATTCGCGCCAGCAACTGAACTGGATGCGCGTAGTAAAAAGCCGGAACGCCCTCGCGGACGTTCCGGCTTTTGTTTTGTCCTGGATCCTTATTCGGCTGCGGCGAGCCGCTTGAGCACCAGTTCGCGGGGGAACAGTGCAACGACAGCATCGACCGATGGCGTCTGGGCTTGGCCGGTGAGCAGGACGCGCAGCGGCATTGCCAGCTTTGGCATCTTCAGGCCGTGTGCGCCGATGCACTGCTTGATCAGTGCACCGATTGCCGGTGCTTCCCAGTCGACGTCCTTGATGCCGGCGATGAAATCGGTCAGCGCCGCTTTCGCTTCCGGCGCCAAGTGCTGTGCCAGCAGGTCAGCGTTTGGCGCCAGATCGATGAAGAACACTTCGGCAGCGTCGGCCAGTTCGTTCAGATTTGTGATGCGCTCTTTGTAGAGGCCGATGATCGCTTCGAGCGACGGGGTCTCGGTGACCACGACTCCGCGTGCTTCCAGCCGTGGCTTGACCAATGCGGCCAGGCGTGCGTTGTCAGCGAGCTTGAGGTAGTGAGCGTTGAGCCAGTTCAGCTTCTCGGTGTTGAACTGCGCGGCCGACGGGGTGATGTGGTCGAGGTCGAACCAAGAACAGAACTGTTCCATCGAGAACACCTCATCGTCGCCATGCGACCAGCCGAGGCGGGCAAGGTAGTTGAGTACGGCTTCCGGCAGGTAGCCATCATCGTCGTACTGCATGACGCTCACCGCACCGTGACGTTTTGAAAGCTTCTGCCCATCGTCGCCGAGTATCATCGACAGGTGCGCGTAAAGCGGTACTTCGGCACCGAGTGCCTTGAGGATGTTGATCTGGCGTGGTGTGTTGTTGACGTGGTCGTCTCCACGGATGACGTGGGTAATCTGCATGTCCCAGTCATCGATAACGACACAGAAGTTGTACGTCGGCGTGCCGTCCTGTCGGGCGATGATCAGGTCGTCCAGTTCGGCATTGGCGATCTCGATGCGGCCCTTGACCAGATCGTCCCAGGTGACAACGCCTTCTGTCGGGTTCTTGAAGCGAATCACAGGTTGAACGCCCGCAGGTGGCGTTGGCAGTGTCTTGCCAGGCTCAGGCCGCCAAGTGCCGTCATAACGCGGCTTGAGGCCCTTGGCGCGTTGTTCCTCGCGCATCGCATCGAGTTCTTCTGGCGTCGTGTAGCAATAGTAGGCGTGGCCCTTGTCGAGCATCTGCTGGATTGCTTCCTTGTAGCGATCCATGCGCTGCATCTGGTAGAACGGCCCCTCGTCATGCGCGAGACCCAGCCACTCCATGCCATCAAGAATCGCCTGTACTGCGGCAGGGGTCGAGCGTGCGACGTCGGTATCCTCGATGCGCAGGACAAACTTGCCCTGGTGGTGGCGGGCAAACGCCCAGGAGAAAAGCGCGGTACGTGCGCCGCCGATATGCAGGAAACCGGTCGGGGAGGGGGCGAAACGAGTGCGAATCATGATTACGGGCCGAAAAGCGAAAGGCCGTATTGTAAGGGAAGTTCCCCTGCGCACGGGGCGCACGGTAAGCCGAACGCCCGCGCTAGGAGGTTCTCGGCGAATCGCTTTTCAATAGCCCGGCGGAGGTGGCGGCGGATTGCCGGGTGGCGGTGCGGGAATGGTTCTGCCGTCCGTCGTCTGCGGCGATGAATAGACGGCCGGTGCCTGTTGCAATGTTCTGGCCATTTCAGCAGATACGGGCACCTTGTGGCCGCGTGCGTACATGCACTGAATGTAGGCGTTGTCGTATTGGCGCTGTGTGCCGTAGGCCGAGCGTTGTCCGGTTTCCGATCCGGCGACGGTTCCGATAAGCAAACCGGTACCGGCGCCAACGCCTGCGCCGCTCCTGCCACCGATCGCAGCACCGGCTACCGCTCCGACCGCCGTGCCGAGCGCCGCACTGCGTACTGTCGCGTCGCTGGAGGATTTTTCAGCGGTCATGCCGCCGATCTGCTGAAACGCATAGCGCTGACACTCTGCGTCGTCGAAACGGAACTGCTGGAATGTTTTGCCCGTGCCGGGCAAGGCCAATTTGCTTGGACCGGTGGGAATGCTCGTGCAACCTCC
>QKII01000302.1 GCA_003249625.1 Propionivibrio sp.
ACCAGTTCGGGCATTACCGGGCTCTGCCACGCGGCTTGTAGCAGACGGGACAAACTGTCTGCCGAGATGCGTTCCTTGCGCGAAAGGCCCGAGCCGTTGTCGAGAACGAGTTCGGGCATCTCCAGGTTTTTTCCACGCAGCCAGTCATGAATGCGCCGGGCTGCGCCTTCCGGAGTGGCCGGTCTGGCTGGATCGAGGGTCAGGAAGACCTGGCGGGCCATCACGTTGTTGCTGTATTTGTTGATTTCGCGCACGACGTCCGCGAGCGGTGGTGATTCCTGGGTGGCGAGCAGGTGTGCGCCAGCTGGTGTCGTGCCGGAGCGAACCTGCCCGCTCAGGGTGCCACCCATCTCACGCCACAAGGCACGGAACAGACGTTCTACCTGGATATCCGCCGACCAGGGCGACAGACTCAGCGCCTTTTCGCCACAAGCGGCAGCATACTCGCCACGAAATACGATCGTGTCCTTGATAGCTTCGATCTTCAGCTTCTCCCGCCAGTCGCCGCAGCCCCCGGCGGCAAGTTGCAGGTGGTTGTCTATCTGGCGTCCTGTCCCCGGCGTTTCGCTGATGACCTCCACCGTCCGTCCCTTCGGGCTAAGCCGGAAACGCAGGCTTTTGAGATTTACCAGCAGCGCGTCCGGGCCGGCGTTGTATGGGCGCAGCGGTTCATTGTCGAATTCAGCGGGGTTGTGCGGCGGCAGTGAAAAGGCTGTCCGGTCAAGAACGAGATCGCCGTGGATGTCGCTGATGCCGCGGGCGCGCATCTGACGGAGGAACAGCCAGAATTGTTCGAGCGCCAGACGCGGGTCGCCGCTACCACGCAAGTAAAGGTCGCCGTTGATCTGGCCGTTCTCTGGTGCAGAATCCGCCAGCGCCTCGGTGGACCACGTGAAAGCGGGGCCGAGAATCTCGAAGGCGGCGTAGGTGGTAAGCAGTTTCATCGTCGACGCCGGGTTCATCGGCTGGCCCCCATTGATATTCAGGAGCGGTTCGGCGGTATCGACGGCGCGCAGGACGACGGCTGTGTCGGCGAGCGGAATCTCGGCGGTCTTCAGCGCGTTCGCTACCGAAGCAGGGAGATCTGCAGCGAGAAGGCTGGTTGCAGCAAGCAGTCCGGCGCAAAACGCCACCGGCCGCAGACGTGCACGGAAGTCGGTGGTGTTACAGTTGTTTGTCATGGGGGTGCTTGGCTGTATGATTCAGGGCAGCAATCATAGAACAGCATCCACGTAAATCAAGGTATCGCCATGAAGGAACAGCGCCGCCATCAACGTATCCGCTTCGGCGTCCCGCCACTCATCCGTTTGGGGCAGGCAGGGATGATCGGGCTCGGGCGCCTGGAAAACCTGTCGCTGGGCGGGTTGATGCTGCGTACCGAATTGCCGTTGCGTGTCGGCGAAGTCTTCGGTTGTGAATTCGCCATTTTCGGCTCGGCGTTGATCGATATGTCCGCCCAAATCGTCAGCCGGATCGGTGATGCCTACTGCGCCCGTTTTCAGGCCGGCCCGATCAGCGAGCATCTGATCGAGGACGTGATCTCGCGGGCGCTGGCAACCGGCAAGGCATCGGTCCTGACCGTGAAAGAAACACAGGGCCGGCGGGTGATGCGAGTGGTTGGTGGTTTGAACGGCTGTCTGCACAACGATTTCATGCACGGGTTGACCAAGGTCGGTATAGACGAGATCGACTTGTCTGCTGTGACCGACATCGACTCGGCCGGGCTTGAGCTGTGCCGGGTTGCGGCCGAGGTTTTTCGTGTCGGGATCGTCAGTCCGTCGTCGCAGATCGGCGAAAAGCTTTCTGGGCTGGCCGCCTGATTGGTCAGAACAGGCTGGAGACAACCAGTCGGGCGCGTTCCCTGAGTTTGTTCAGCCCTCGTAGCGCTTCCTGCGTGGCACCGTGCATTTGTCCGTGTTCGAGGAAACGATCGAGCGTTTCCGCAAGCGGGTAATGACTTTCCGTCCAGGCTTCCCGAAAGGCAGCCTCGGTGGCACGTTCGCAGGCCAGTTTGCCGGCGCGCAGGCGGACGAGAACGACCGTCTGACCATCTCGCCGGATGACCACGGCGGTTTCATTTTGAGCGTTGTTGACGACCATGGCCGCCATCGTATCAGTTTGGGCTACGGTTTTTGAAGTCTTTTTGAGCATATGCCAGTATGTGTGGTAGTCTTGCCGCCTTGTAATCACCATTGCCTGTCAGGAGCTTTTGCATGGCTAGACCGATGAAGTGCCGACGCGTCGAGTGCGATGTGCCCGTACGTTATTTCAAGCCACAGGGCGTGCCGATGTGCGAACTTGAGGAAATCGAACTGGCCATCGATGAGGTCGAGGCGATGCGCCTGACCGACATCGAGGATTTGTATCAGGCCGACGCCGCGGAGCGCATGGGCATCTCCCGGCAGACGCTGGGGAACATCATTGCCCGAGCTCACAAGAAGGTTGCAATGGCACTCCTGCAGGGCAAGGCCTTGCGCATCTGCGGTGAGGTTCCCGCGGAAATGTCGACAGCCGCCGCCGGCGAGGCGCTGGCAGTTAACGATTGATTGCTGGATCTGGATAGATATAAGGAAGAATCATGAAAATCTGCGTACCCGTCAGGGTTTCCAACGGCCTCGAATCGTGCATCGAGCCGCATTTGCCGAATGCCGAACATCTTCTCTTCTTCGACACGGAGACGCGTGCGATCGAGCATCTCGCCTTGCGCGAGTACCAGGCCGCAGGCGCGGAGCCGCCGCGTTTCGATGTGGTCCTGTGCGGCAGTGTCGATGCCGCGACGAAAGAGGCGCTGGTTGAAAAAGGCATTCTGGCCTTCGGCACAGAGGCATTGACGGCCGGTGAGGCAATCGCCGAATTCGA
>QKII01000311.1 GCA_003249625.1 Propionivibrio sp.
TTCGCCGAACTGCACGTTCGACTCCGGGTCGAGCTGGTTTTCCCGCCACAGCTTCCAGGTGTCCTTGGTTCGCTCGCGTACGGCCTTGCCGCGTTCAAGCACGAGCGGGCGATAGCCCATCTGCGCCAGCACGAGCGCGGCGAAGATTCCGGCGGGACCGAAGCCGACGACGACAGGACGTGTCTGAAGGGTGTCCGGCGCCTTTGCGACGAAGTGATAACTTACGTCCGGCGAGGGACCGATCTTGGGGTCGTCAGCGAATTTTTCGAGCAGGCGCGGTTCATTGTTGACCTCGACGTCCACGTTGTAGATGAACGTCAGTGCGTTTTTCTTGCGTGCATCGTGGCTGCGCTTGAAGACGGAGAGCCGCAGGATGTCGCCAGCGGCAATGCCCAGTCGCTGCGCGGCTGCGGTGTTGAGCGCTTCCGGAGGGTGGTCGAGCGGTAGACGCAGTTCGTTGATACGGATCATCGAGTCTCGCTCTGCTGTCCGTAGGTGGCGAACTTTCTTAATACGGTGGCCATTTCTGCGTCATCCAGCAGCACCGGCTGTCCAAGCTGGCAAGCGCGCCAGTATTGTTCGCACAAGCTTTCGAATTCGACGGCGAGAGCGAACATCTGTTCCAGTGTCTGCCCGAACACCAGCGAGCCGTGGTTGGCAAGCAGGCAGGCGCAACGTCCTTCAAGTGCTTTCAGTGCGTGGTCGGACAGTTCCTGCGTTCCGAAGGTGGCGTATTCGGCGCAACGGATGGAATCACCGCCGAAGCGCGCGATCATATAGTGGAACGCTGGAACATCACGGCGCAGGCAGGCCAGGCTGGTGGCGAAAGGCGCGTGGGCATGCAGGATTGCCCCTGCCTCCGGACGGCTGACGTAGATGTCGTGGTGGAACCGCCATTCGGACGACGGCTTGCGCCGACCGTCGCAGGTGCCGTCGAGGCGCATGAAGACGAGGTCCTCGGGCACGAGCACGTCGTAGTCCATGCCGCTCGGAGTGATCAGGTAGCCGTTGACGCCGTTCTGGCGGGCGCGCACGCTGAGGTTGCCGGCTGCTCCGCGGTTGAGGTTGGCGGGCCCCATGCGGCGGGCGGTTTCGATCAGCAGGCGGCGCGTTTCAGGCATGGTTGTCCTCCGGGTAAAGGGTGCGCAATCCGTCACCCGACGCCGGGCAGTGACCGCGTTCGGTAATGATCGCACTGACGAGCCGGGATGGGGTGACGTCGAACGCCGGGTTGGCGACGGCTGAGTCCGCCGGAATCTGGCGAACAGAACCGGGCGAACCGGCTATATCGACCCCGAGGGCGACGCGAAGTTCGTCGCCACTGCGTTCCTCGATCGGGATGGCGTTGCCGTCGGCGCAGGAGAAATCTATCGTCGAGCGCGGCGCGGCGACATAAAACGGTACGCTGGCTTCGCGTGCCGCCAGTGCCTTCAGATAGGTGCCGATCTTGTTGGCGACATCGCCGTTTGCCGCGATGCGATCGGCGCCGACGATCACCGCGTCGACGTCGCCGCGGGAAAGAAGCAGGCCCGCCGCATTGTCGGCGATGAGCGTGAAGGGCACGCCGTGCTGTTTCAGTTCCCAGGCCGTCAGCAGTCCCTGGTTGCGCGGGCGGGTTTCGGAGACCCAGACGCGCACGTCCCAGCCCGTTACCTTCGCCGCCTCGAAGGCAGCATAGATCGGGGCCAGTGCCGTGCCATAGTCAACCGTGGCTAGCCAGCCGGCGTTGCAGTGAGTCATCAGGTCGAGCCGGCCACGCTTTTCAGCCAGCGGACGCAGCAGGGACAGCCCGTGTTCGCCGATGCGCCGACATTGCTCGGCGTCTTCATCGGCGATGGCTGCGGCTTCACGCCAGGCCGCTTCGGTGCGCGAACCGGCAGGCAGCGTGGAGAGGAGTGCCTGCATGCGGGCCAGCGCCCAGCGCAGATTGACCGCTGTCGGGCGAGTGGCGGCGAGCGTGGAGACGGCCGCATGCAAGCTGGCGTCGTCATCGCGGCGCGTGAGCGCCAGCGCTACGCCATAGGCCGCGGTGACGCCGATCAGCGGTGCGCCTCGCACCTGCATGCTGCGGATGGCGTGCGCTGCATCTTCAAGGCTGATCAGGCGGATTTCGCGGTAGGCGTGTGGCAGCGCCGTCTGATCGATGATTTCGACGGCACCGTGCTCGGGAACGGGGCGGATGGTCCGCGTGGGGACGTTGTTGACTTTCATCGTCGTGAAGGTTCAGCCGGCCGCGAGGGTACGCCGCTCGGCTTCGATTTTTGCCATGAAGCGCTGGATCAGGGTTTCCGTAGAGGGCGGCAGATCGATGAAGCGACATCCCATGTGCCAGAGCGGTTTGCCGGTGCGGCTTTCCACGAGGGTCAAGTAACGTACCTCGAGGGAGCAATGGATCATGCCGCTTTCACGCAGATCGATCCAGCAATTCTCAAGTATTTCCAGTTGCTCGTACTTGAGTGTATTCGTCGTCAGGATGCCGATGCCGCCGACGGAAATGTCGCGCAGCGGCAAGAGTTCTTCCTTTGGCGTGCCACGGCGGGCGCGGCAGGTGAATGGCTTGGTGGTCGGCAACTGGAGGCGGAAAACCTCTCTCCGTTGCAAGCGCAAAAGCTGGGTCGGGATCGGCGCGACGAATGCGGTTTCGCCGCCGAGCTTTGTTTCACGGCATCCTTTGGCCGAGAACTGAATCCGGACACCGTCAACGAGTGTTGTAAACGTGCAGCTTTCGGCCTTGAGGAAGGACTGGTTGATATCGTGGCTGCCGCCGATATCGAAGTAAAACACCCGATCCTTGGCCGAAACGTCCAGCAGGACGGTCAGGAAGCTTTGTCGTCCTTCTTGGAATATGACTGAGATCCTGTCGCCGCGTTTGATGAGGCTCTTGATCAGGAACGCAATCTCGTGCGGGCTGGTCAATGTGCAGCGTTCGATTTCCTCGTCGGAATAGATGTTGTCCATGGTGCTGGAAGCCAATGTTTACGGGCGGTGCGTTGAATTTTTGCGCAATGGTAAAGGTGATGTGGCGATTACGCTAGGGTGATGGGCTGAAAACGTAAACGGGTGGTGGCATTTCTTGCCTCACCCCGCGGCTGGTCGTAGAGTAGCGTTCGTCATTGTTCCTTTTCACGATAGCCAATTATCATGATCTCTTCTCCCGTCGCCATCGATTCCAAGCTACCCTGGGTGGGCACGACGATCTTTACCGTGATGTCGAAGCTGGCCAGCGACTGCGGGGCGATCAACCTGTCGCAGGGATTCCCCGATTTTCAGGCCGAGCCCGCTCTGTTCGAAGCAACCTTGAAAGCCATGAACGAAGGTCGCAACCAGTATCCGCCGATGGCCGGAATGCCCGAACTGCGCGCGGCGATCGCCGGCAAGGTGGATTCGCTGTACGGCGTGCGCTACGACGCGGATCAGGAGATTACCGTTACGGCTGGGGCGACGCAGGCGTTGTTCACGGCTATTGCGGCGTTTGTGCGCAGTGGCGACGAAGTCATCGTCTTCGCGCCGTTCTACGACAGTTACGTACCGTCGATCGAAACCGTCGGCGGGCGTGCCGTCTATGCGCAATTGCAGTTCCCCGACTACAAGCCGGACTGGGAGCAGGTGCGTGCACTGATTACGCCGCGTACCCGGATGATCATCGTCAACTCCCCGAACAATCCGACTGGCAGTCTGCTCGATGCCTCGGATCTGGATGCACTGGCCGAGTTGACGCGCAATACCGATATCGTGGTGCTCTCGGACGAGGTCTATGAACACATCGTGTACGACGGTGCGCGTCACGCCAGCGTGGCCGCGCATCCGCAGCTATCGACGCGCAGCATCATTGTTTCCTCGTTTGGCAAGACCTACCACATAACCGGCTGGAAAATCGGCTACGTGCTTGGCGCAGCGGCCTTGATGACCGAATTTCGCAAGGTGCATCAGTTCAACGTGTTCACGGTCAATACGCCGTGTCAGCTGGGCATCGCCGAGTACATGCGCGATCCGGCGCGCCATCTCGGTCTGGCCACGTTCTACCAGCACAAGCGCGATTTCTTTCGCGAGCAATTGCGCAGCACGAAATTCGAGTTGTTGCCCTGCCGCGGGACGTATTTCCAGGTGGCACGCTATGACGCCATCTCCGACCTTCCCGATCGGGAGTTCGCGCAGTGGCTGACGCGCGAGATTGGTGTGGCGGTGATACCGGTCTCGGTGTTTTATCCCGACGGTCGTGACGACAAGGTGGTCCGTTTCTGTTTCGCCAAGCAGGAGTCGACGCTGGTTGCCGCTGGGGAACGATTGCGCCGCTTGTAGGTCTTGGTTTCGTGATATGCCTTTGTGTTGAATACATGTGGGTGATGTTCGTGTTGTTTCTTTCTTAACCAAGGAGTCGGCTATATGAGCATGATGAAAGAATTCAAAGAATTTGCCATGAAGGGCAATGTCATGGACCTGGCGGTTGGCGTGATCATTGGCGGTGCCTTCGGCAAGATCGTCGATTCGGTCGTCAAGGATCTGATCATGCCGCTCGTTTCGGCGATCATGGGCGGCCAACTTGATTTCTCGGGGCTGTTCATCGTTCTGGGCAGCGTACCGCCGGGAACGGCGATGACGCTCGATGCACTCAGGAAGGCGCAGGTGCCGGTGTTCGCCTACGGCAACTTCATCACCATCCTGGTGAATTTCATCATCCTTGCCTTCATCATCTTCATGATGGTCAAGCAGATGAACCGCCTGCGCAAGGCCGAGCCGCCCGCACCGCCGCCTGCGACGCCGGAAGACATCGTTTTGCTGCGCGAGATTCGCGATAGCCTGAAGAAGTAATCCGCAGAGGGTTTTCACGAGCGGGGCGTCGTGTGTCGCCCCGCTTTTTTTTGTTTTGTCGCGGTCAGGAAAAGACGAACGACCATAGCGAGCGCACCGTCTCGATGTTCTTTCGGTACGGTTCGCGCTCGACCTTGGCACCACGGATGCCATCGAGACGGAAGGTGTGCTGCATCCGCCGGTATTCACGGTAGATGGTGCGGACCTGCTCAGCGAGATCCAGCGGGATCAGCCCGAGTTCTCCGGCGATACCCAGCAGGGCGATGTTGCCGAGGTTGCCGCACAGACGCTCATGCGCGTGGGCATGGCCGAGAATGAGGTACTGGACGATGAATTCCACGTCGACCAGACCGCCGGGGTCCTGCTTGATGTCGAACAGCTCTTCGCTGTTCGAGGCGTGGCTGTCGAGCATGCGCTGGCGCATGAGCAGCACCTCTTCCTTGAGCGTGGTCAGGTCGCGCGGCTGGCGCAGGATCTCTACGCGGATCTCCTCGAAGCGTTGTCCGACTGTCGGGTCGCCAGCGCAATGGCGTGCGCGGGTGAGCGCCTGGTGTTCCCAGACCCAGGCTTTCTGCATCTGATACTCGCGGAAGGCGTCGACCGAGCAGACCAGCAGACCGGCGTCGCCGTTCGGGCGAAGGCGGAAATCAGTGTCGAAGAGCGAACCGGCGGAAGTCTGGCTCGACAGCCAGGTGCTCATGCGCTGCACTAGCCGGGCGTAGATTTCGCCGACGTTGGGTTCCGGATCGTCGTGCAGGAAGACGAGGTCGAGATCGGAGCCGTAGGCCAGTTCCTTGCCGCCGAGCTTGCCGTAGGCGATGACGGCGAATTTTGGCGGTTCATCGGGGTGCGGATGGCGTTCGCGCAGGCGGTTCCAGCACAGTTCGAGTGTCGTCTGGACGATGATGTCGGCCAGTTGCGTCAGGTGGTCGGCCAGTCGCTCGACCGTCTGCAGGCCGGCGATGTCCTGTGCGAGCAGGCGGAAAACCTGCGCGTGGTGTTCCTCGCGCAGTACGTCCATTTCGCGCTCCATGTCGCCTGCCTCGCTGGTCAGCCGGAAAGCGAGTTCCTGCTTGAATGCTTCCCAGTCGGTGGCGACGTCGTATAGCCGGGGATCGATCACCTCGTCGAGAAGAATCGGATGCCGGGTGAGATAGGTCGCGGCCCAGGCCGAACTGCCGATGATCTCCGCGACTTTCATCAGCGCCTGCGGGTGCTGTTGCAACAGCGCGAGGTACGCACCACGCCGGCTTATCGCCTCGATCAGGTCAAGTCCGCGCTGCCAGGTTGCGTCGGGCGTCTTTGTCGCCGCGGCCGCCTCGATCAGTCGTGGGCCGATGGCGTCCAGCCGCTCTCGGATCGAGGCGGCCAGTTGCTGATACTTGCCGCTTTGCCGGAAGGCGTGCAGTCGTTCGAGCACGGCCTTGGGATGATGAAAACCAAGGCCGCCGAGGGTTTCCTCGGCATCGTCGTATTCCAGTTGTTCGAACCAGACGCTGGCCAAGGCGTGCGTGCCGTCCTCTCGGTCGGAGAAGATCTCCTCGAAGTGCCGGGCGACGCGCAGACGATGTCCTTCCAGCACGGTGACCATCGCCGGCCAGTCGGCAAAATCCATGGACCGGGCGATTTGCCGTCGTTCGGCGTCGTCGGTCGGCAGCATGTGCGTCTGCGCATCGTCGACGTATTGGAGACGGTGCTCCAGGCGACGGAGAAATTCGTAGGCCGCGACCAGTTCCCGTTCGCTGTCGGCCGGAAGCAGGCGTCGTTCGACGAGCAGCGGCAGCACCTTCAGCGTCGGTGGGATCTGCAGCGCGGCATCGCGGCCGCCCCGGATCAACTGGAATACCTGTGCCATGAACTCGATTTCGCGGATGCCGCCCGGGCCTAACTTGATGTGGTCGATCCTGTCCTTGCGCGCGACTTCTCGGCGGATCTGAGCGTGCAGGTCGCGCATGGCGTTGATCGCGCCGAAGTCGAGGTATTTGCGGAAGATGAACGGGCGTGCGATGCGCCTCAGCGCAGCGACCCATTCGGGTTGCAGGTTGTCGCCGGCGTTCATCACACGTGCCTTGATCCAGGCGTAGCGCTCCCATTCGCGGCCCTGCGCGATGAAATAGTTTTCCAGCGAGACGATCGAACCGACCAGCGGACCGGAGTCGCCGTTCGGTCGCAGGCGCATGTCCACGCGGAATACCTGCCCGTCGCCGGTGATCTCGCCGAGCGCCGCGATCAGCCGCTTGCCGAGGCGGGTGAAGAAATCGAAGGCCTCGATGCGCCGTCCACCGTCGGGCGTGCCGGCCGTCTCGCCGTCCTCGGGGTAGATGAAGATGTAGTCAACGTCCGACGATACGTTCAACTCGCGCCCGCCAAGCTTGCCCATGCCAATCACCAGCAGCCGCTGCGGCCGCCCCTGATGGTCAAGCGGTTCGCCGAACTGGCCGGCAAGTTGCCGATGCAGAAAGTCGAGCGCATGGTTGGTGGTGATGTCGGCCAGCCGTGTCATCGTTTCAACCACCTCGGCCAGCGGTGCCTGACCACCGAGGTCACGCACCATCAGCGTGGCCATGACACGCTGGCGCAGTTGGCGAAGAGCGCGCTTCAGGCTGTCCTCGCTGTCGATGCTCGTGCCGGCGAGGAAGTTGCGCATGGCCTCGGCGCTCAGTGGCGTGTCGGCATGCGCCGCCACCCAATCGACGATTTCCGGGCGCGCGGAGAGTAGTTGCCGGAGAAAGCGGCTGTGGGTCAGCGCCGGCAGCCAGCCGTTAGGGTAATCGGGGTCGTGCGGATCGCTCATGTCTATTCGGCCGTATGCCCAGCGCGCCGTCTGGGGCACGTCAAAGGCGGTTGGGGGTCAAAGCCATTACAATTGCGGCTCCGACGAGTTGACAGGTGCGCATCATTCTAGTGACGTTTCCCGAAATCAGGCAAAGCTTTCCGCGCGAGGCCATTCCATGAAGCCTGGAAACGATTTGCGTGCGGCGCTCTACCACCGCTTTCATTGGCTGTTGCCGGTCGTTACGCATCCGTGGGCGCGGCGAGCAGTACGGCTGGTCGCGTGGTCGTGCGTCGCTGCTTATTTCGCGCTGGTCGCGGCAATCCTCGCGTTGCGTTACGTGGTCCTGCCGCAGATCGAAGCCTATCGTCCGACGATCGAACGCCTGGTCGGCGAAGGGCTAGGGCTGCAGGTCAGTATCGGGCGCGTTGAAGCGAGTTGGGCCGGCATCAATCCCGACCTGGCGCTGTACGACGTCCGCGTGGCGGATACGGAAGGGCGGCCGGCGCTGGCCTTTTCGCGCGTCGAGGCGATTCTTTCCTGGTGGTCGGTGGCCGCTGCCGATCTGCGCTTGCGCGTGCTGCGTATTGATGAACCGACACTGCATCTCCGTCGCGATGCGACCGGCGCGTATTTCGTCGCCGGGATTCCTCTCGGCGAATCTGGTGATTCCGGCGGGGATGGCGGCATGTCGTCCTGGGTTCTGGAGCAACGACGCATCCGCATCCGCGGCGCGACGCTGGTCTGGGAAGACGATCTGCGGGGGGCGCCGGCACTGATCCTTGAAGATGTGAATTTCGCCCTCGATAACGACGGTTCGCGGCATCGCTTCGGGCTGACCGCCCTGCCGCCGGCGGGGATGGCCTCACGCATCGACGTGCGCGGCGAATTCCGCGGCAGCAACTTCACGGAGCTGACCGAGTGGACCGGGCAGGCCTATGCCGCGATCGACTATGCCGATCTTGCTGTCTGGAACCGTTGGGTCGATTACCCGATTGCACTGCCGCGGGGGCGCGGTGCGGTTCGCGCCTGGATGACGCTGGCCGGTGGCGTCGTGCGTGACGCGACGGCGGATTTGGCGCTGGAAGATGTCAGTCTGCAGCTTCGGCGCGACCTGCCGGTGCTGGGGCTGGATCGCATGAGCGGGCGGCTGAATCTGCGCATGCCCTCTGGTGCCGCAGGCTTTTCGGCCAGCGGAAAAAGCTTGACACTGGAGACACGTGCATCATCGCCGACAGGAGCGGCGACTGCCATCCACCTCGAGCCGACCGATTTCCAGGTGGGCTGGCAACGAGAAGCGAGCGGCGGCCCCGTTGTTGGCAACCTTGGCCTGTCCCACGCCGATCTTGACGTGCTGGCGCGACTGGCCGGCTATTTGCCGCTGGATGCGGAGTCGCGGCAGATGCTGGCGGATTATGCGCCAGCGGGGCAGGTCACCGCACTGAGCGCACGTTGGCGGGGCGACGCCGAGCGCTTGCAGAGTTATTCGCTGAAAGCCGGCATCCGCGATCTTGGGATAAAGGCGCGTGGCGCCTTCCCGGGGTTCTCCGGGATTACCGGCTCGCTGGAAGCGGATGAGAAGGGCGGGAGGGTCGAGTTGAACAGCGGGGCCTCGTCGATCGATTTACCGATGGTTTTTCCCGAATCGTTATCCCGTCTCGACTCGCTGCTGGTCAACGCCTCCTGGACGATAGACGACAAGGGACTTGCAGTCGATCTGGTCAAGGCCGAATTCAGCAGCCCCGAGGCGGCCGGGTCGGCGCGAGGGACGTATCGCACGACCTCCGACGGACCCGGTGTAATCGATCTGACCGCCGCACTGACGCGCGCCGATGCACGCGCCGTATGGCGTTACATGCCGCACGCGGTAGGGGCCGGCGCACGCAATTGGTTGCGCAACTCTTTGCTGGCAGGCAAGGCCACCGAGGCGAAGCTGACGCTGAAGGGCGACCTGAAGGACTTCCCGTTCCTCGACAAGCGGCTCGGCCAGTTTTTGGTGACGGTCAAGGCGCAGGGTGCGGTGATCGATTACGCCAAGGGTTGGCCGCGGATCGAAGGAATCGACGGCGATCTGCGCTTCGAGGGCAATGGCATGGTTGTCGATGCGCGCAAAGGGCGGATCTTCGGCACCAAGCTGTCCAAAACACATGTCGTCATCCCCGATTTCGATGCGCCGGTGTCGACACTGACTGTCAAAGGCGAGGCGGACGGAGCAACGGCCGAGTTCCTGAAGTTCATCGACCAGAGTCCGGTAGCGGAGCGGATCGACCGCTTTACCGAGGGGATGCAGGCAAGTGGCAACGGTCACCTCGATCTCGAATTGATGATTCCACTCGACGAGCAGCATCTGGATGAGTCGCGGGTGAAGGGCTCCTATCGCCTGATCGGTAACGAGGTGCTGGTCGATACGGCACTGCCGCCGTTGCGGCAGGTCAATGGGAGCCTCCGTTTCTCGGGGAGCGACCTGAACGTGCCGGAGATCAACGGTCAACTGTTCGGCGGTCCTTTAAAGATCCAGGGTGGGTTGCAGAAGGACGGACGGGTGCTGATTGCGGTGAATGGCACGGCGGACATCGCTCAGTTGCGCAAGCAGGGTACGTCGCCTTGGCTGGGCCGGTTGTCGGGATCGACCGCCTATCGCGGCGAGATCCGGATCAACAAGCGCAACGCCGACCTGTCGATCGAATCTGATCTCGCCGGGCTGGCCTCGTCCTTGCCGGAACCGTTCGCCAAGGCGGCCGGGGATGTATTGCCGCTGCGTTTCGAGAAACGGTTGCTGGCACAAGCCAGCAGCGGGGATGCAACGGTGCGTGACCAGATCAGCGCGTCGCTCGGTTCAAACATCTCGATGCAACTGGTTCGGCGCAAAACGCCCGAAGGTTTCGTCGCCGAAAAGGGCGGCATTGCCATCGGCCGCACGCTTCAGCTTCCGGAAAAGGGCGTCAGTGTTGGCTTGACGGCCAAACGCCTCGACCTGGACGCCTGGCAGGCGTTATTTGGGTCGGGCGGAGAAGGGGACGGTGACGATTCGGCCGCTGTTGCGCCGGATGCGGTGGCTGTTCAGGCCGGCGAACTGGTCATGCGCGGGATGACGTGGAACGACGTTGACCTGACGGCGACCCGCTCGCCGCGGCAATGGCGCATCGGCCTGAATTCGCGGCAGGCCGCCGGGGATGTCATCTGGGAC
>QKII01000233.1 GCA_003249625.1 Propionivibrio sp.
GTGTCGCGGCGCAGGTCGGCGATGCCGAGGATCGGGCCGAGCAGTTGTTCGGAGAGGACGGAAACATCGAGGCGGCGAACAGGGTCGGCGACCGGGACGAGGTCCGGATTGACGGCAAGGTGGTACCAGTGGCCGGCGAGGTACATGCCGCAGACACCGGTGCGTTCCGGATGTACCGGTTTCTCTGATGGCGTCACGGTGTAGTGTTGGCTGACCGCCTTGAGGAACGATTCGACGGAATGGCCGTTGAGGTCGCGCACGACGCGGTTGTAGTCGAAGATGCGCATCTGGCGGGCGGGGAAGATCACGGCGAGGAAGTGTTCGGCCGACTCCGGCTGGCCCTTGCCGCGGCGAGCGGCGGCAACGCGCGAGGCGGCTGCTGAACGGTGATGGCCGTCGGCGATGTAGAGGTTGGGCATTGCCCCGATAACAGCGCTGATGCGGGCGATCGTTGCCTCGTTGTCGATCAGCCAGACGGTGTGCTTGATGCCGTCGTCAGCGGTCAGATCGGCGATTGGCGTGCCGGTGGTGGCATCGGCGATCAGCTTTTCCGCCTCATCGCTGTCCGGATGGGCGAGCAGGACCGGCCCGGTCTGCGCGTTGAGCGCCTCGATCTGGCGAACGCGGTCGTCCTCCTTGTCCGGGCGAGTGAACTCGTGCTTGCGGATGCGGTTGGTGTCGTAGTCGGCGACCGAGGCAGCGGCGATCAGTCCGGTCTGCGTGTGGTTGCCCATGATCAGGCGGTACGCGTAGTAACAGGGCTTGGCTTCACGGATCAGGATGCCCTGATCAATCAGTTTCTGCAGGTTTTCCGCCGACTTGGCGTAGACCTCCGGTGCATAGTGGTCGATGTCCTCGGGCAGGTCGATCTCGGCCTTGGAAATGTGCAGGAACGAATAGGGCTTGCCCGCGGCACGGACGCGAGCTTCATCGCTGGAAAGAACGTCATAGGGCGGAGCCGCGACGGCGGCGGCGTGCTCAGGGCGCGGGCGCAAGGCCGTAAAGGGGCGAATCAGTGAGGACATCGGTTTTTCTCCTTGAGGGTGTCTGTTTGATTATTGATGGCGCTTCGGCAGCACGTCGCGCAGGTGGTTGGCCGCTTCGCGCAACATGGCTTCAGTAGTATCCCAGCCGACGCAAGCGTCGGTGACCGAGCAGCCGTAGCGGAGCAGGGAAAGGTTTTGCGGAATGGGCTGATTGCCGGCAACGAGGTTCGATTCGATCATCACCCCGGCAAGCGAGGTGTTGCCGAAACGGATCTGGTTGATGACGTCGGACATTACCAGTGGTTGCAGTTCCGGGTTCTTGTAGCTGTTGGCGTGCGAGCAATCGACGACGATGTTGGCCGGCAACTTGGCCTTGCGCAGCGCCTCTTCGGCGATGCGTACGCTGACCGTGTCGTAATTGGGACGGCCGTCGCCGCCGCGAAGGACTATGTGCCCATAGCGGTTGCCACTGGTGCGCACGATCGAGGTGTGTCCCTCGCCATTGATTCCCAGAAAACTGTGCGGACGCGATGCCGAAAGGATGGCGTTGACCGCGATGCCGACGTCGCCGTTGGTCGCATTCTTGAAGCCGACGGGTGTCGACAGGCCGGAGGCAATCTCGCGGTGCGTCTGCGATTCGGTCGTGCGCGCGCCGATGGCCGTCCAGGCGATCAGGTCGCCGAGGTATTGCGGCGAGATCGGGTCGAGTGCCTCGGTACCGGCAGGCAGGCCGATTTCTGCAACGTCGAGCAGGAACTTTCGCGCAAGTTCCATGCCCTTGTTGATGTTGAACGAGTCGTCCATGTCCGGGTCGTTGATGAACCCTTTCCAGCCGGTGGTGGTACGCGGCTTTTCGAAATACACGCGCATCACCAGCAGTAGCGTGTCACTCAACTCGTCGGAGAGTTTTTTCAACCGGCGCGCGTAGTCGAGGCCGGCGGCCGGGTCATGGATCGAGCAGGGGCCAACGACGACGAACAGGCGAGGATCCTTGCGGTCGAGGATGTTGCGCAGCGCCTCGCGGCCCTGCATGACCGTCTGCGTGGCCTTTTCCGACAGCGGCACGCGGGCGTGGATTTCCTCGGGCGAGGGCATCGCGTCGAAGTCGGTGACGTTGACGTTCTCGATGTCCGGCGTGCGGAGGTTGGTCTTGTCGGGATGGTTCATGGCTTCAGTTGTTTCAGCAGTTCCTTGACGGCGGCGACTCGATCGGCCAGCGTCGGGCAGTTACGGGAGAGCGAGAGTTTATCCTGTCCGGCCAGCTTGTAGTTCCGGTTCTTCTGGATCAGGCTGATGATCACGATTGGCTCGATCGGCGGAGCTTTTTCGAACTGTACCGTCACGCCGGCACCGGTGGCGTCGAGCTTGATGATGCCGAGCGGTTTGCAGAGCAGGCGCAGGCGGTGGCTTTCGAGCAGCGACTGCGCCTGCGGCGGCAATTCGCCGAAACGGTCCACGAGTTCCTCCTGCATTGCGCTCACGTCGTCGAGCGAGTCGCAGTTGGCGAAGCGCTTGTACAGCGTCAGCCGTTCGTGTACGTCGGGTGCGTAGTCGTCCGGCAGCAGTGCCGGGGTGTGCAGGTTGATTTCGGTGGCGATGCCGAGCGGCTCCAGCAGATCCGGTTCCTTGCCCTGACGCAGCGCGCTGACGGCGCGGTTGAGCATCTCGGTGTACAGGTTGAAACCGATCTCCTGCATCGAGCCGGACTGGTTTTCGCCGAGGATCTCGCCCGCGCCGCGGATTTCGAGGTCGTGCATGGCGAGATAGAAGCCGGCGCCGAGTTCGTCCATCATCTGGATTGCTTCCAGTCGCTGTCTGGCTTGCTTTGTCAGGCCGCCCATGCCATTGCCATCACCCTGCGTCAGCAGGTAGGCGTAGGCCTGATGGTGCGAGCGGCCGACGCGGCCACGTAGCTGGTGCAGCTGCGCCAGACCGAACTTGTCGGCACGGTTGATGACGATGGTGTTGGCGTGCGGGTTGTCGATACCCGTCTCGATGATTGTCGTACACAGCAGCAGGTTGGCGCGCTGCTGGGTGAAATCGCGCATCACGCGCTCCAGCTCGCGCTCGTTCATCTGGCCGTGGCCGACGACGATGCGCGCTTCGGGCAGCAGCTTGACGAGTTTCTCCCGCATGTTGTCGATGGTGTCGACCTCGTTGTGCAGGAAGTACACCTGGCCGCCGCGCTTGAATTCGCGCAACAGTGCCTCGCGGATGATGCCGTCGGAGAAACGGGAGACGAAGGTCTTGATGGCGAGACGTTTCTGCGGCGCGGTGGCAATGACCGAAAAATCGCGCAACCCTTCGAGTGACATGCCCAGGGTCCGCGGAATCGGTGTTGCGGTCAAGGTCAGCACGTCGACTTCGGCGCGCAGCGATTTCAGCGCTTCCTTCTGGCGAACACCAAAGCGGTGTTCCTCGTCGATGATTACCAGGCCGAGACGGGTAAACGTGACGTCCTTCTGCAACAGCTTGTGCGTACCGATGACGATATCGATCTTGCCTTCCGCGAGATCCTTCAGCGCTTGCGTCGTTTCCTTGGCAGTCTTGAAGCGTGACAGTTCGGCGATCTTGATTGGCCATTCGGCAAAACGGTCGCTGAATGTCTGGAAGTGCTGCTCACAGAGCAGGGTGGTTGGACACAGCACAGCGACCTGCTTGCCGCCGGCTACGGCGCAGAAGGCTGCGCGCAGGGCTACTTCGGTCTTTCCGAATCCGACGTCGCCGCAGACGAGGCGGTCCATCGGCTTGCCGGACTTCATGTCGGTGATCACAGCCTCGATGGCCGCGGCCTGGTCGACGGTCTCTTCGAAACCGAAACCGTCGGCGAAGGCTTCATAGTCGTGAACGGTGAATTCGAAGGCGTGGCCCTGACGGGCTGCACGGCGCGCGTAGAGCGCCAGAAGTTCGGCGGCCGTGTCGCGGGCCTGAAGCGCCGCCTTGCGCTTGGCTTTTTCCCACTGTTGCGAGCCGAGTGTATGCAGCGGCGCGGCCTCTGGGTCTGCACCGGAGTAGCGCGAGATGACATGCAGTTGCGAGACCGGTACGTAAAGTTTTGCTTCATTGGCGTAATGAAGCTCAATGAACTCCATGTCGCCTTCCCCGAGATCCATGTGGATCAGGCCCTGGTAGCGAGCGATACCGTGCTGCTCGTGGACCACCGGGTCGCCGACTTTCAGTTCGGTCAGGTCGCGCAGCCAGTTGTCGAGCGAGGCTTTTTTCTGCGCTGCATGGCGCGTGCGACGGGTCGGACTGCCCGCATAAAGCTCGGTCTCGGTGATGAAGGCCAATTGGTCGAAAACGAATCCTTCGTGCAGCGGCGCGACGCCGAGCGATACCTTGGCGCTGCCGGCGAGAAAGCCGGAAAGGTCAGCGCACACCTCGGGACGGAGGCCGTATTCGGCAAACAGTTCGGCCAGTGTTTCGCGGCGTCCGGCCGATTCGGCGAGCAGCAGTGTTCGCCCGGGGAATGTATCGACGAACGACTTGAGCTTGGCGAGTGGGTCGTCGGCGCGGCGGTCGACGGCAACTGGCGACACGCTGGCTGTCGGGCCGTCGCTGCCTTTAGCGAGTACCAGCCGCGCGTACGGCTTGGCGGCGGTGAAGAAGGCTTCCTCATTGAGAAACAGATCAGCGGGCGGCAGCAAAGGCCGGCTTTTCTCGCCGGAGAGCATGTCATAGCGCGATTGTGCGTCGCGCCAGAAGTCGCGTAGCGCCACTGGAACGTCGCCGTGCAGGCAAAGCATGGCGTCTTGCGGCAGGTAATCGAACAGCGTCGACGTTTCGTCGAAAAACAGTGGCAGCCAGTATTCGATTCCGGCAGAGGGAATGCCGCTCGAAATGTCCTTGTAAATACCTGACTTGGCCGGGTCGCCTTCAAAAGTTTCACGAAAACGCTGGCGGAAGCGGGTGCGGCCCTTGTCGTCCAGAGGGAACTCGCGAGCAGGCAGCAGACGGATTTCGGGCACCGGGTAGAGTGTGCGCTGGGTGTCGACGTCGAAGGTCTTGATGCTCTCGATTTCGTCGTCGAACAGGTCGAGGCGGAACGGCAGTGCCGATCCCATCGGGAACAGGTCGACGAGGCCTCCACGGATCGAATATTCCCCCGGCGACACGACGTTGGATACGTTGGTGTAACCGGCCAGCGTCAGCTGGGCGCGGAAGGCCTCGGCGTCAAGCGTCTCGCCTTTTTGCAGGAAGAAGGTGTAGGCGGCCAGGTAGGACGGCGGAGCAAAACGGTAGGCCGTGGTGGTGGCCGGCACCAGCAACACGTCGCACTCGCCGCGCGTGACGCTGTAGAGCGTTGCCAGGCGTTCGGAAACCAGATCGTGGTGCGGCGAGAAACTGTCGTAGGGCAACGTTTCCCAGTCGGGTAGCAGGCGCACTCTCAAATGAGGCGCGAACCACGGAATTTCGTCCAGCAGGCGTTGCGCGTCGCCTGCGCTGGCGGTAAGGACGGCGAGCATGCCCTTGCGCTCGTTTGCCAGCTGCGCCAGTACGAGGGCGTCGGCCGAACCGGAATACGAAGGGAGTTGAGTGCGTTCGCCAGCCTTGACTAGGGGCAAAGCAACAGCGGGCAGCGGAACTTGCTGGTTGTTTGCAGCGGCTGGCTGCGACTTGGCGTGAGGCACGGCGGCAATCGGACGGGGCGGAAAAGCCGTCTATTATAGTTCCGCCCGATCGGCCGGGTTCTCGCCAACCGAATTTGGTCGGAGGGGGTCAGCCCGGCGAGCGAAGTCTGGCTGCGCGCAGGCGTTCCACGTTCGGCACCGGCAGCGTACGTCGCAGGACGGTCTCGCCAAGCCACTCGGCCGAATGACGGGCGCGATCGGCAATGGTTTCAGCTGGCATCTGCAGGTAGTCGGTGTTATAGACGTCGAAACTGTAGTCGCCGAGGTAGCCCATTTCTTCCAGCTTGACGATGAACTTTGCGATCGATTCACTGTGCGCGCCTTCGCCGGGGAAAACGCGGAAATGCTGCGCGGTCGATGCCTGTTCCTCGGTCGAGCGAATCTCCTGAAGCATGAAGTCGGAGAGTTGCACGAGGAAGATCTGGTCCGGAAAAATCAGGTCGAGGTCATCGAGCGGAACACCTGCGGCAATGACGTCGAAGGCATCCATTGCCAAACCGAGATTTGGGCAGTTGGCCAGCGAGATGATATCTGCGGCGGCGGAAAAGTCGCGGACGGTCCGGCTCCAGGACAATCCCTTGAAGGCGATGCGGATACCCATCGGAAGCGCCAAAACCGCGAGCTTGCGCAGGTCGCGGGCGATCTTGTCCGGGTCGATCTCGGCGTGGACCGATGACGATGCCTCGGTAAGCAGCACACGGCTACCGATACGGCTGCACAGTTGCAGCATCGATTTGGCGACATCAACCTTGTAATCGTGCAGTTTTCCTTCGAGGCCTTCGAAATCCCGCAGCGCCTCGAGGCCAGTGACCCGCAGGCCGCTGTTGCGGATGGTCTCGATAGCGGCCTCGGTGCTGACTGGGTGGCCGACGATGTCCGCCGCCGAGATCATGGCGTGAGTGAAGCCGGCCTGGCGCGCGGCGGCCAGGCGGGTTTCCAGAGATCCGGCCATGGAGGCGCTGTCGATTCCGAAATCGTTGAAATTCATCGGCACGGCGTCACTTCCCGTCGTTGGTATGGACCAGCTCGAACATCACACCGCCGAGCATGGAGGCGGTCAGGGCGCCACGTTCGGATGTGTGGACCTTGTCCGTCGAAAGGAACTCGATGCCCCGCTTTTCCAGTTCGTGTGCCGTATCGATCACGTCTGACGTGCCGAAGCCGATGCGCTGGAAGTGTTCTTCCATCGGCGCAAATTGCGCGGCGCCTTCGGGCTCGATCAGTTGCAGGCAGAACTTGCCGCACGGACTTTGCAGCAAAAGCCCCTTGGGCATGATGCCGAAGCGCACGGTGTCGGGTAGCGGGCGAAAGCCGAGAAGCTGTCCGTAGAACTCGGCCCAGTCGAGCGTACGATCGACGCCGACATACTGCACGAGGCCGAAGTAGTCCATGTCGTGGATCGCAGGCGGATGTGGGTCGACGCCGGGAATTGCACGAAAATCGATGTCGAAGATGGAGAATTCGTCGTAGCGGTCGACGAAGTAGATCAGACTTTCGCCAACGCCGTGAATCGCCGGAATGTTCAGCTCGATGGCACGGGCATGGACCGGGATTTCCCACCCGCCAAGATCGAGTGCACGGCGGAAGGCCGCGGCGGCATCGCGTACGCGGATAGCCATGGCACTGATGACGGGCCGCTCGACAGGATTGACGGTGCGCGGAATGTCCGCCGGATGGGAGTTGACGACGAGATTCATCGACCCCTGGCGGTAAAGTTCGATTTCACGCGAGCGGTGCCGCGCGACCAGACGGAAGCCCAGTCGTTCGAGCACGCCGCCAAGAGCCTGCGGCTTGGAAGTGGCGAACTCGATGTACTCGATTCCGTCCATTCCGAGAGGATTTTGTTGTTCCGGAACTGATTCGCGCTCTGTTGCGTTGTCCATTCTGACTCCTGGTTTGTTGCGCCGTCGCGGCTGGCAGGATTTTGCTCCGGGTATTCTTGCCGGTTTTCCGCATTGGGGAGAAACCCGCGGGCGATAGCCGCGAGCCTTTTTGCCACGGCTCAACTCCCTTGAAACGATTCGCGGAAACTGGATGAATTCTAAAGGCTGGCCAGACCAATAGGCAATCCCGATTGCGCTAGAATCGTCGCTTTTTCGGAGCTCGGTACGACTTGTTGTCCGGGTGTCGCGACGATGCAGCATCGGCTGCCGTCTTATTGTCTGGTAAAGGAATCAAAAATGGCTGATACCGCATTCATCCTGATTGCGCATGGTGCGCGTGAACCCGCCTGGGCGTTACCGCTGCGCCGTGTGTGCGATGCCGTCGTGGCACAGGCCCCCGATTTGCGCGTCGAACTGGCATTCATGGAACTCATGCCGCCGAATCTCGGCGAGTGCGCCGGAAAATTGATTGCGGAAGGATACAAGCGGATTCTCGTGGTGCCGCTGTTCATCGCCCGTGGTGGCCACCTGATGCGCGATATTCCGGAGGAACTGGCGGCGCTGCATGAGGCGCATCCCGACGTGACCTTTGAATTGTCGGCGCCGGTCGGCGAGTCCGATACGGTGGTTCAGGCCATGGCCGGCCACGTGCTGAACATGGCGCGGCAGGGAAGTTGCTAGAAAAGAACCGCTAAAAAACGAGCCGGTTCTTCAGCAGGCAGCCTTCGTCGCGCAGGCGGTGCACCGTTGGCGTGAGGTTCAGGCCGGTTTCCTTGCGTAGCGTGTCGGCACGCGCCAACAGGTCGTCGATCGTCGTTTCGACGGGCTCGCCGCCGCGGGCAAAAGCGATGGCGTTGCCGCTGTCGCAGGAGGGGAAAACAAAGGCCTGATCGTCGAAGGCGCTGGCGATGCGATCCTTGCTTGCCGCAAAGCCGCGGCTGCGGCCGAGGAGGTTGACGGAGAGCAGGCCGTGATCGGTCAAGCGTGCGCGGCAAGCCTGATAGAACGGCTCGGTGTCGAGCACGCCGGCCTTGCCGTTCTTGTCGAAGCCGTCCACCAGGATGTAGTCGTACTGGCCGCCGTCCTGCAGTAGGAAACGGGCACCGTCGCCGATGACCACGCGCAGCCGCAATGGATCGTCCGGGAGCTTGAAATGCAGGCGGGCAACGATTTCCACCTGCGGGTCGATCTCAACCACCGTGATGCGTGCGTTCGGAAACTTGTGGTAGATGTATTTTGCCAGAGATCCGGCTCCCAAACCGACCAATAACACGTCACGCGGCCAGGGGGCATCGCGCAGCAGCAGGCCCGCCATCATTTCGCGCGTGTAGGCCAGTTCGAGGGCATTCGGGCGCTGAATGCGCATCGCCCCCTGGATCCATTCGGCGCTAAAGTAAAGGTAACGAACACCGGACTGCTCAAGGATTTCGATCGAGTTGCTGCTCATTGCGGAAGGTCTCTCGGTTGCAAGCGACGAATCTTAGCGCGGCAGGCATCAGGGAACCAGCATCGGCAGTGTATCCTCGGCAGTTGGAGATTTTTTGCGGAGATAGTCATGCCTGCCGATGTTGTCGCGGCAACACCGTTTTCCACACTGACCCCGGATTCCCTGCTCGACGCGATCGAAAGCATCGGACTGCGGCCGGATGGGCGGCTGCTTGCCCTGAACAGCTACGAGAACCGTGTCTATCAGGTGTTCATGGAAGAGGGGGCGCCGCGGGTGGTGAAGTTCTATCGCGCCGGGCGCTGGTCGGACGCGGCGATCCTGGAAGAGCACGCCTTTTCGACGGAGTTGGCCGTTGGAGAGTTGCCGGTTGTTGCACCGCTGTCGATCGACGGGCGGACGTTGCATCATCATGGCGACTTGCGCTTTGCCGTTTTTCCCCGGCAGGGCGGGCGGGCACCGGAGTTCGATTTCAGCGAGACGCGGGAGTGGATGGGACGCTTCATCGGCCGGATTCATGCCATCGGTGAAATCCGCCCGTTCAGCGAGCGCGGCGAGATCAACCTGCATAGCTATGGCGAAGAACCGCGCGACTATTTGCGGCATAACAGGTTTCTCCCGTCCGATCTTGCGGCGGTCTATTTCGGTGTCGTGGATCAAGCGCTCGACGGGGTGCGCCACTGTTACGACCGGGCCGGCGACGTTGCGCGGTTGCGCCTGCATGGTGACTGTCATGTCGGCAATGTGCTGTGGGTCGAAGAAGGCAGCGGCCGTGGTCCCTGGTTCGTCGACTTCGACGATTCACGCATGGGTCCGGCAGTCCAGGATTTATGGATGCTGCTGTCAGGGACGCGGGAGGAACAGTCCGGGCAACTGGCCGATGTGCTCGCCGGTTACGAGGATTTTCACGATTTTGATACGCGCGAGTTGCATCTTGTCGAAGCCTTGCGCACGCTGCGGCTGATCCACTATGCTGGCTGGCTTGCGCGGCGCTGGGACGATCCGGCGTTTCTGGCGGCGTTCCCGTGGTTCAACACCACGCGCTACTGGGAAGAGCGGATTCTGGAATTGCGCGAACAAATTGCATTGATGCAGGAGCCGCCGCTGTGGGCGGCGTGACGGTTCTCAGCGGTTATTCACGACATAGGAGAGTTTCATGTTGAAAGGAATTCCAGCGTTCATGGACGCCGAACTGCTCTGGGTGTTGGCGGCGATGGGGCATGGCGACGAACTCGTGGTCGTTGATCGCAACTTCCCCTCGCATTCGGTGGCGGCGGAAACGACGACCGGCAAGTTGATTACCCTCGGCGGGATGAACGCGCCGGAAACGATTGCCGGCATCCTCGAACTGATGCCGCTGGACAATTTTGTCGATGCGCCGGTGTCGTGGATGGACCCGAGTGATGCTCCCGGCTCGGTGCTGGAGGTGCATGCCGACGTGTTGGATGTCTGCCGTCAGGCGGAAGGACGGGATGTCGGCCACGCAGTGATCGAGCGGTTGCATTTCTATACCCGTGCGCGCAAGTGCTTTGCCGTAGTGCAAAACAGCGAGAACCGTCCGTATGGTTGTTTTATCCTCAAGAAGGGCGTCGTTTACGATAAGTGAACGTCTTTCCCTCGTCGGGCCTAGCTGGCATTGCGGATGCTGTCGAGCAGGGCGCGCACGGCGGCGGATCGCTCGAAGCGGCGGTGCACCACGACCAGGTTTGAGGGAGCATCGACGCCGGCGATGGGGCGGTAGCAGACACCCGGCAGGCGCAGGTGGCGGACGGTTTCGGCAACCAGGCTGACGCCGAATCCGGCCGCGACAAGACTGACG
>QKII01000399.1 GCA_003249625.1 Propionivibrio sp.
CGAGACGGGGCGGGCCACCGTGCCGATGCTGCGTAGCTCACGCGAAGTCCCACGCAACCCGACCACTTGGGATAACGCGCTCTCCGTCGCCGCCGAACGCTTTGCCGCGATCATCCGCGAACACGGGCCGGATTCTGTCGGCGTCTACATATCAGGCCAGTTGCTGACCGAAGATTATTACGTCTTCAACAAATTGGCGCGTGCGCTCGTCGGAACAAACAACATCGACTCGAACTCCCGTCTGTGCATGTCCTCCGCTGTCGCCGCCTACAAGGCGACGCTCGGTGCGGATAGCGTGCCGTGCAGCTACGAGGACATAGACCTCGCCGACCTTATTCTGATCACCGGGTCCAACCCGGCCTTCGCCCATCCAATCATCTACCGCCGCATCGAGGCGGCGCGTGCAGCTAATCCCGAACTCCGACTAATCGTCGTCGATCCCCGCCGCACCGACACCGCCGCTGACGCTGATTTGCATCTGGCAATCACGCCGGGCAGTGACGTATTGCTGTATTCCGCGATGCTGCACGTACTGTTGTGGGAAGGCCTGGTCGACGACGGATTCATCGCCGCACACACCACCGGATTCCCCGAACTGCGCAGGCAGCTTGCCGAATTGACGCCCGGAGCCATTGCCCAAGCATGTGGCATCAAAACGGAAGACATCATCACTGCGGCGCGATGGTTTGGGGAAGCAAAAGCGCCTCTTTCATTCTGGTGCCAAGGGCTCAATCAATCGACACACGGCACGGCCAATGGCGCCGCGCTGATCCATCTTCACCTTGCCACCGGCACCATCGGCAAGCCGGGCATGGGGCCCTTCTCGCTCACCGGGCAACCCAACGCTATGGGGGGACGCGAAGCCGGCGCGATGGCGAATTTGTTGCCGGGGCACCGCAATCTCGCGGATCCAATCGACCGAGCGAACCTTGCCAAGCTGTGGGGAATTCCAACGCTACCGGAACAGCCAGGCAAGACCGCCGTTGAGATGTTCGATGCGCTGCGCGAAGGCCAAATCAAGGCTATCTGGATCGCCTGCACAAATCCCGCACAATCATTACCGGACCTCGCCCACGTGCGCGAGGCATTGCAGTTCGCCGAGTTCGTCGTCGTGCAAGATGCGTGGGCGGATACTGAGACCGCGTCCTACGCCGACCTGCTCTTGCCTGCAGCGACCTGGGGGGAGAAAGAAGGAACCGTCACCAATTCCGAGCGCCGTATTTCCCGCGTCCGCGCTGCTGTCCCACCTCCGGGTGAAGCGCTCGCCGACTGGCGCATTGCCCGTGACTTCGCGCACGCGCTTGGCGAGACATTGGGCAAAGGCAAGGAGACAAAAGCACTTTTCGCATTCGATTCGCCCGACGCCGTCTACACCGAACACGTGGCGACAACGGTTGGCAGGGACCTCGACATCGGTGGTCTGTCGTACGCGGTTCTCAACGAACTGGGCCCGCAACAATGGCCGTTCCCAACCGGCGCAAGCGGCGGCAAACCTCGATTGTTTACTGAACACAGATTTGAACACAAAGGGGGCAAGGCTTGCTTCACGCCGCTACCCACGTCGCTGTCCGCTGAAACCCCCGATATTCGTCATCCCTTCCGTCTCGTGACTGGCCGCCTGCGCGATCAGTGGCATGGAATGAGTCGTACCGGTCGCATTCCTCGTCTCTATGCTCATGAACCGGAGCCAAGCGTGCAGGTCCATCCAACCGACATCGCGCGGCGCGGCTGGAAAGTAGGGACACTGATGACGATCCGTAGCAGGCGCGGGGAGATAATTCTTCCACTCGCCGTGAGCGAGGACATAAGACCCGGGCAGGCATTCGTCGCAATGCACTGGGGGCGCCGAACACTCTCCCACGACGGAGTCAACGCTCTGACCATTTCGGCTTTCGACCCTGTATCGAAGCAACCTGAACTCAAACACGCCGCGGTTCGAATTGAGCCGGTGGATCTCCCTTGGCGCCTGACGATTCTCCGCTCCCCCGGTGAAACGTTGGTTGCTGATGAACAAGTTCAGATCTGGCGCGCCACACTCGAGCCCATGTTAGTAGAGTTCGGAGCAGACGCGTATGCCGCGTTGACGCTCGATGGACGCGAACGCCCTCTTGTCGCACTGCGCGTTGCCACAAAATCCCCGTTAAACGATGCCGATGTCGAAAAGATCGCGACCGCACTTTCCATGTCTGAGTCTGCATGCCTCAACTACAACGACCGTGGCCGCAGCATTACCAAACGTGCGATTGTCGAGAATAATCGTCTGACCGGCATACTGCTGGCGGGCGAAGATGCTGCAGTGGGCTGGCTTCGCTCAGCACTGCGAGAAGGAATCCCGCTCGACGAACTCCGTCGTTGGATTTTCGCCCCACGACCAACCCCGCCGGTGGCAGGAGCAGCACCGCGACGTGTGATCTGCAACTGCTTCGACGTCAGTGCAGATGAGATTCAGGCGGAGATCGCTCTGGGTAAGACGCTTCCAGAGATCCAGGAGAAGCTCAAGTGCGGTACGTCCTGCGGATCATGCTTATCGGAAGTGAGAAGGATGATTCCTTCATCTATCTAAGGAGCGCGCGCAGCGCCCGGAGATTGGTAAGCGCCCGGCGAACTCGTCTTGACGCAAACGTCAGGCGGTTTGGCTCTGCCAGCGATGGGGGAGCAATTCGCTGATCCGACTGTTGGGCTGAGTTGGCAAGCGAGACAGGATGTCCTTTAGATAGAGGAAAGGATCGTGGCCGTTGAGTTTCGCCGACTGGATCAGGCTCATGATGGCGGCGGCGCGTTTGCCGGCACGCAGGCTGCCGGCGAAGAGCCAGTTTTTCCGACCCGTAGCGATGGGCCGGATGCGGTTC
>QKII01000207.1 GCA_003249625.1 Propionivibrio sp.
CTGGATACCGAGCGTCGCATCGCGATCGAGAAGGCTCGCGCGGATAACAAGCCGGAAGCCATGCTTGAAAAAATCGCTGAAGGTACGGTCCAGAAGTATCTGAAGGATGTAACGCTGCTTGCTCAGGTTTTCGTTAAAGCGGAAGATGGTAAGCAGACGGTCGAGCAGTTGCTCAAGGCCAAGGGGGCTTCGGTTGCGGGCTTTACACTGTATGTTGTCGGCGAAGGGCTTGAAAAGCGCTCCAACGATTTCGCCGCTGAAGTCGCCGCTCAGGCAGCTGCAGCTGCAAAAAATTAACCGACCGTAACCAAACCTGCCGCCATGACCGATACCATCGAGACTCCCAAGTTCAAACGAATTCTTCTCAAGCTGTCCGGCGAAGCGTTGATGGGCAATGATTCCTATGGGATCAACCGTCAAACCATTTCCGAGATCGTTGCAGAGGTTAAAAGCGTTGTCGATCTGGGGGTCCAGGTGGGGGTCGTGATTGGTGGTGGCAATATTTTTCGCGGAGTAGCCCCCGGCGCGAATGGTATGGATCGGGCGCAGGCTGACTATATGGGGATGCTTGCGACGGTAATGAACGGGCTGGCCTTGCAGGACGCCATGCGTGTCGCGGGGATGGTTGCCCGGGTCCAGTCGGCGTTTAATATCGAACAGGTCGTAGAGCCTTATATTCGCGGGCGCGCCATCCGTTATCTGGAGCAGGGACGCACGGTTATTTTCGCGGGTGGAACGGGTAATCCGTTCTTTACCACCGATACCGCTGCCGCGTTGCGCGGTGCGGAAATTGGCGCGGAAATCGTTTTGAAGGCGACAAAGGTCGATGGAATTTATACGGCCGATCCGAAAAAGGATCCGACCGCAACTCGCTTCGATCGAATTACTTTTGACGACGCGATTTCGCGAAATCTCGCGGTGATGGATACGACCGCATTTGCGCTGTGCCGGGATCGCCAGTTGCCGATCAATGTGTTCTCTATTTTCAAGGCCGGCGCGCTGAAGCGTGTCGTTCTCGGAGAGAACGAAGGTACGTTGGTGCATTGCTGAGGAGAATGGAATGTCGATTGCCGATGTGAAAAAGAATGCCGAGCACAAGATGCAGAAGTCGCTGGAGTCGCTGCGCGTAGACCTGACAAAGATCCGGACTGGCCGTGCGCACATTGGCTTGCTCGACCATGTGCAGGTGGATTATTACGGCTCGATGGTTCCAGTGAACACAGTGGCCAATATCACCGTACTTGATCCGAGAACGCTTGGTGTCCAGGCGTGGGAAAAGGGCATGGCGCAGAAGGTTGAAAAAGCGATCCGTGATTCCGATCTGGGGTTGAATCCTTCGTCGCAAGGTGAATTGATCCGCGTTCCGATGCCGGCTCTTACCGAAGAGCGCCGCCGCGACCTTATCAAGGTCGTCAAGCAGGAGTGTGAGGGCGCGCGCGTGGCGATGCGCAACCTGCGCCGTGATGCAAACGGGACACTGAAAGACCTGCTGAAGAAAAAGGAATGCTCTGAGGATGAAGAGCGTCGTGCGCAGGACGAGATCCAGAAACTGACGGATAAATACGTCACGGAAGTCGACAAGCTTTTCGCGCATAAAGAAACCGAGTTGATGGCGATCTAGGCGGCCGGGAGGGGCGGCTGATGGGGGTTTTCTCCAGTTCAACGAAGATTGTGCCGAACATCTGTGATGTTCCTCGGCACGTCGCGATCATCATGGACGGTAATGGGCGGTGGGCGAAAAAGCGCTTTCTACCGCGCTTTGCCGGCCACACCAAAGGGGTCGAAACAGTCCGCGAAGTCGTCCGGCTTTGCCTTGACCAGCAGATAAAGTACCTTACCCTCTTCGCCTTCAGTTCGGAAAATTGGCGTCGGCCACCCGAAGAGGTTGGTCTGCTTATGCAGTTGTTCGTCCGTGCCTTAAGGGGCGAGGTGACGAAGCTCGCACGTAATGGCGTCCGCTTGCGAGTGATTGGTGATCTCTCACGTTTTGATCCGGAATTGCAGGAATTGATTCGCTTGTCTGAAGAGCAGACTGCTGCGTGTGACAAGCTGACACTGACCATTGCAGCGAATTACGGCGGGCGCTGGGATATTCTTCAAGCGGTGAATCGCCTTACAGAAACGCTCCCTGGCAAAACTGGAAAGTGGGACGAAGAGGATCTGGCTCCCTATCTCGCGATGAGTTACGCCCCGGAGCCCGACTTGTTTATCCGTACTGGCGGAGAGCAGCGGATTAGCAACTTCCTCCTCTGGCAGTTGGCGTATGCCGAATTGTATTTCACCGATACGCTCTGGCCTGAATTCGGAGAGGCAGCCTTTGACAAGGCGCTATCGTCGTTCAAATCGCGTGAGCGTCGGTTCGGGCGTACCAGCGAGCAGCTGAGTGCTGCAACGGGGGAGGCTGATCATCTTGCAGGCACGGGAAGCTCCGGGAAAGCAAAGACTGATGCTTAAAGCGCGGATAATCACCGCGATCCTGCTGCTTGGCGTTGTCCTCGGGGCTCTGTTCTATTTGCCGCCCACTGGATGGTTGTTGGGTACGGCCCTGGTTTCCGGTATGGCTTTCTGGGAGTGGGGGGCTCTGATGGGGCGCCCACCGAAGGAGCGCGTGATTAGCGCTGCGGTCGCGTTTGCGATTTGTTTTGCACTGGGCTTGCTGTTTCCTACCGTGTTTGTTGCCGAACTGGCCGGGCAAAATGCCTCTATGGTTCAGGCGGTCGGGCGCTGGTTCTATTGGCCGGCCGCTGTGTTCTGGTTGCTGGTCGTACCCGTCTGGTTGCGGCGACGTTGGCCATTGTCCAATCGTCTGCTTGGCTATGGGACAGGTGTTCTGGTGATCTTTCC
>QKII01000364.1 GCA_003249625.1 Propionivibrio sp.
GCCAATCGGACGCTACGTTGCACCTGAAGAAGTCGCGGCAACCGTCGGATTTCTTCTTTCTCCGTTGGCCGGTGCCATTACCGGTCAACAAATCGTCATTTGTGGCGGATCTTCGCTTTGACAAGTAGAGAGATTGAGCGCTTCTAGCCCACCTGTCCGATGCGTCGATCAGGAGGATCGCCGGCACACGCGGCCCTGCTCATGAATGCCACAGCACAGGCAGCGGACATTGCTGGCATCCGCTGCCTGTCGGTTGATGCCAAGGACAAGGCAATACGACAGCGGCACGAACTCCGGAAGTTTTAACCAGACCCGACCGGCCCGTACCACCTGTTGCAAGAGGTCCAGCGCCTCAATGCATTGCTGGCGGAGCAAGTTGCCATATCACCGACGCTCCACGGCCAATCGCTCAGCCCGCCATCAAAGCGCCGCACTCACGATGATTTCAACGAGAAGTTCCGGGCGCGCGAGCCTGGCCTCACACGTGGCGCGAGTAGGTACAGATGCTGGGTCCACCCATGCCTCCCACACTCGATTCATGCCATTAAAGTCGCGCTCAATGTCCTTGAGCCAGATCTCTGTCGTCAAAAGCCGCTTCTTGCTCGTTCCTGCCTGCGCAAGATAAGACTCAATCTTTGCCAGCACATCGCGTGTTTGGCCCTCAATATCGGCGGTTGCATCGCTGGCAGCGACGCCCGCGACGTGTACGACGTTGTTGTGGATCACAATGCGGCTGAGGCGTGCGTTGCTGTCGATGTACTGGATATCGGAACTCATGAATACTCACTCCTGTGGTTGAATGAAAAAATTGAAGCGTTGTCGTCTCAATGCTTCAGCATTTGTGAACGGCCGTGTCCCGAAGTGAAACGTCCGACTGAAAAGGCCTCGATCGGCCAACGGGTGCTACCGTGCTCGACGAGATCAGCCACGATCGATCCGACGATCGGGCTGAGCTCGAAGCCATGCGCGGAGAAACCAAACGCATGGACGACGTGGGGGCTGCCGATACTTGGCCCGAGTACCGGAATCTGGTCCGGCAGAAACCCGTCAATACCCGCCCACGCTCGCACGATGGCCATGTCTCTGAGGTGCGGAAAGAGGTCGATCACGGTTTGCGCGCTACGCCACAAGCGTTTGAGATCGACAGCGGCATATCGCTTCTCCGAATCGGCCTCGCAACGCAATCCGCCGCCGATCAACACCGTGCCATTGTCAAACTGCTTGAACGACAACGGTCGCGAGCAGGCGCCAAGTACAGGCTTGACGAACGGTGCCACGCGTTGCGTCACCATCAGCATCAGGCCGCCCGGTTCCAGCGGCACCGGATCGCCAACCAGGCTGGCAAATGTTCCAGCCCATGCTCCGGAAGCATTCACCAGGTAGTCTGATTCGAAACATGACCCATCGACATGGACCTGCCATTCATTGCCACGGCGTTCAATGCGGCGCACGGGACAGGTTTCGTGGATGACCGCGCCGGCGGCAAGGGCCGCACGACGAAACGCCGTCACAACGCGATATGGCAACGCATAGCCGTCGCGTTCCACCCATATTCCGCCCACGACATGACCCGATATGCTGGGCACCAGTTCACGTACCTGTGCCTGATCAACCCAGCGTTCATGGGCGAATCCATGCGATTGCAATTCGGCAATTCGTTGCTGGGCCGAAAGGGCGTCAGCCTCGCTCTCCGCAACTTGCAACTGCCCATGGGGAGTAAAGCCGCAATTATCGCCAACGAATTCATCCAGGTGATGCCAGTACTTGTCGAGTGCACCCAGCGCCAGGGGTATTTCGGCGAGATGACGGCCCAGTGAGCGCACGCCGCCCGCATTGACGCCCGATGCATGACGCCCGCAATACTCCGCTTCCAGAAGGCGCACACGAAAACCCCGCCGCGCCAGGTGAAGCGCGCTTGAGAGGCCCTGCAAGCCACCACCAACAATCAACACGTCGCTACCTGTTGGGCTGGGCTTGCCGTTTGCGCTCACGAAGCGTCCTCGGCGAGCTGCCCGAGGGTCACCGCCTTGAGTGGGGGGCGGATCCGGTAATACCCGACCTGTTGCGGCGTCAGGCCGCTGGCCTGCGCGATCACCTCGGTTGCCGTGAGGCCACACATGCGCCCCTGACACGGTCCCATGCCGCTACGGCTGAACGACTTGACCTGGTTCGGCCCCACGCAGCCGAGCTTGACCAGCGCACGGATACTGCCGGCGCTGACTTCCTCGCAACGACAGACAAGCACGTCGTCGGCCGGAATTCTGTTCTCGTCGCGAGGACGATAGAGCTCGTTCAGGAACGGTCGAATGGCGAGTTGCCCCTGGATCTCCCTGCGCAGTCTCTGCCCGGCAGATTCAAGCGCCGCCGCCCGTTCAGGACACAACTGGCGCATCACCCCGAGAGCGGCCAGCTCGCCTTGCAAGGCCGCTGCGCGCGCTCCGCCGATGGAAGCGCCGTCGCCCGCGACGAAGAATCCGGGAAGGCTCAGTTGCCCCCATTCGTCATAAACGGGGATCCAGCACAGCTGGGAATCATCCCAGACATGCTCGGCGCGTATGGACCAGGTGACCTGCGTGTTGGGGACCACCCCCTGGTGCATCAGACAGAGCTCGGTCGCCAGTGTGTGCGACTGGCCGCCACTGACAAAACTGACGCCCTCAAGGCGGGTATCGCCCTCCATGCGGAGCTTTTTAACATCCTGGAAATAGGGAATGCCGGATGCCTTGATCTCCCGGAGCATCCTCAACCCCTTGAGGACGTAACGCCAACCCGACACCAGGCCTCGAACATGACGCAGCACCAGATTCGGCGCCACGCCCGGCGCAGTGTCGAGCAC
>QKII01000345.1 GCA_003249625.1 Propionivibrio sp.
TAGCGACGGACCGCGTCGCCGGCCTTCAGATCATGCGCCGCGATCTTGTGTCCGGGCGGAATCATGTCGCGCACCGTCACGTTTTCCGCGGCGATCGCCGTTCCCGGTACCAGTTGCTTGGCTGCGATCAGCACGTCGTCGCTGGCGTGCAGTCGGATATAAAGGGGTTGGCTCATCGTACTCTCCTTGCTCAGGATCAGAGTTCGCTCATGGCTGCTTTGACACCGACCGCCTTGATCCGTGCCAACGAAGCTGCCGTCTGCTCTGCCAGACCCGACACCTTCGTCAGGTCTTCGCCCCACAGGCGCGAATCGGCAAGCAGGGTCGAGGCGACCTTGGCCACATCGGATGCGCCTTCCCAGGCGGCAGCCATGATCGCCAGGATGTCGGCGTTGTCCTTGATCGGGTAAGCACCTTTCTCGCGCTTGCCTTCGAAGTCACCATTAGCCGCGAAAGCGCCATGGTAGAAGTTCAGCAGCGCGGCCAGCGAGAACGACAGCCCGACCGGCGCCTTGCCGTTCCGGGCTGCGAAATCCTTGACCGTCGGCAGCACGCGTACCGTCCACTTCGACACCGAGTTCAGCGCGATCGAGATCAACTCGTGGCGAATGTGCGGGTTGGCGAAGCGCTCCATGATCGTTTCGGCATAGGCCTTGCGCTCGGCATCGGGCAGCGGCACGAAGGGAACGATTTCCTCGAACATCACCTTGTTCAGGTACTTGGAAACCACCGCATCCTCGGTCATCTCGCGCACCGTATCGAGGCCGGCACAGTAGGACGCCAGCGAGCTGGCGGTATGCGCGCCGTTGAGAATGCGCACCTTGCGCGTGCGGTACGGCTGCAGGTCGTCGGTCCATACGACGTCGAGGCCGGCCTTGTGCAGTGGCAGCTCCTCGGCAATCTTCGCGGGGCCTTCGATGCACCACAGCAGGAACGGCTCGGCGGCAACCATCAGCGGATCCTTGTAGCCAAACTCGGCGTACAGCGCTTCAGCTTCGGCAGCCGGGAAGCCCGGGACGATACGGTCAACCAGGGTGTTGCAGAAGACGTTGTGATTCTTCACCCAGGCAACGAACTCGGCCGGCAGCTTCCAGGCTTCGGCGAATTGCAGCACGTACTGCTTCAGTTTCGAGCCGTTGGCCTCGATCAGTTCACACGGCAGGAACACGAGACCCGACTCCGGCGAGCCGCCGAAGGCCTTGAAGCGCGCTAGCAACAGCGCTGTGACCTTGGCCGGGAAATTGGCGGGACATTTACTATCGACCAGCGGCTCCTCGACATAGGCGATGCCAGCTTCGGTCGTATTGGAAACAACGAAACGCAGCGCCCGATCCTGCACCGTTTCCAGCATCACATCCCACTGCGAATACGGGTTGAGCGTGTCCTTGACGCAGCTGACCAGCCGCTTCGACTGCACTTGCTGGCCGTTCTGCACACCGCGCAGCAGGACGGTAAAAAGCTGGTCCTGCGCCTTCATCAGCTCGGCAATACCGCGTTCAAGCGGCTGCGCCATGATTACTTCACCGTTCATCAAGCCAGCGCCGTTGGCCACGTCGACCATCCAGTCGACGAAGGCGCGCAGGAAGTTGCCGTCGCCGATCTGCAGGATGCGCGTCGGCTTCAGCGACGACGGCGCAGATGATTCGACAGCAAGTTTGCCTTGAGCCAGACTGGCTCTATTCAGACTGTTCATTGAAACCTCTCCAGGTGTTTTTCTGTTGCAGAACGGGATGACTGCGGACCGAACGGCCACGACATCAGCGACGCACTATCGGCCTTGTCGATTCCCGTGTCCAATACCTCTTCGACATGCGTCTATGCAGCGTTCGCATGACGGCACGGAGGGAATCAAACAGCCCACCGTGCCGCTTCGCGTTACAGCACGCAGGTTACTTTCAGGTATTTCTCCGGGTGCTCGGCGATGTCGGCGACGGTGGCCGGCGTTTCATCCATCGATACCGTCTTGGTCAGCAGCGCCTCGACGTTGACCTTGCCTTCCGCGATCAGGCGCAGGCTTTCGGGGAACTGGCCAACGCTGTTGCGCGAACCGCGGATGGTCAGTTCCTTCTTGGTGAACAACGCGGTCGGCATCGGGATGTCGCCCTTCGGCCAGCCGACCAGCGCAATGTGGCCGGCGTAGGAAACATAGTCCACCGCGCCGCGGATTGCTGGTGCCGCCCCGGAACACTCGATGACCGCCTCGGCCATGCGCCCCTGCGTGATCGACAGGATTTCAGCGACGGCGTCGCTGCTAACCGGGTTGATCGTGTGCGTCACTCCCAGGCTCCGCGCCAGCGCCAGTCGCTCGTCAACCGGATCGACGACGATCGGAATCGCACCGACGACCAGTGCATACTGCGCCGCGAGCAGGCCGATCTGGCCGGCACCGGTAATCACCACGTGCTGCCCGGCCTTTACTTCGGCCTGCTTGACGGCGTGCATCGAAATCACCAGCGGCTCGGCCATCGGCACCAGATGCCACGGGATATTGGCCGGCACCTTGTGCAGCAGATGACGGGGATGCGAAACGAGTTCGGCCATGCCGCCCTCGATATGTACGCCACGCACCGTCAGGTTCTCGCAGCAGTTGGTATGGCCGATCGAGCACGGATAGCACTTGCCGCAGTAGACGTACGGTTCGAGGATGACGCGATCGCCGACCTTGAACTCTGTTTCGTCGGCGTCAACTTCAACGACTTCGCCGGCGATCTCGTGACCGATGACACGCGGGTACGAGACGAGCGGATTGACGCCCTTGTAGGCGCCGATGTCCGAGCCGCAGATCCCGGCGCTGCGCACCTTGATCAGCACCTGCCCGTC
>QKII01000123.1 GCA_003249625.1 Propionivibrio sp.
GCTGGCTCAATGGAGACATTGTTTATTCAATGAAGACGAATGAACTCGCAATCCCCTACAAAAAAGAGGAAATCTCTAAAGATCTTTATGACGGTCTGGTGACTCTAGGCGTTATCACCACACCTTTTGCAACCCTGGATGCATTTGGTAGCAGCATTTCCATCCGCATTGAGTTGGAGCAATAAACGTCTTTTCGTGCAATAAGGAGGGGCTGGTTACCCCCTCGTCCTCTGGACGCCGGAACTTGCCTTTGCCATAGACCAGAAAAACGGCGGCTTTGCGCGGGGTTGCTCTACGCGGTTATCACTTAGCACACTGCCGCGCTAACCACGCCGCGACATCACGGCATTCTGACTTGAACGCACGAGCACGCACTCCCAGGCCCCACGCTTAAAAGCCGGCAAAGAGCTTGAGCACAAGTTTCAATAGGTGTTCATCAATCCCATGCCCGAGTCCCGGCACGATGTCGAGCGATGCCTCGCATCCCAATTCGCGAATGCGTGCTGCGGCTTTCTGGCTGTACTGGTGCGGAATCACAGTATCGGCAGCCCCGTGCACAAGATGTATCTTGGCTGCCGGGCATCGGTTGGGTAATGCCGCAAAGCGCCCGGCGAGCGAAATCACGTGGGCTGCCGGCGCTGGCCGGCACAAGGTGGACTCCAGCGCCATGATCGCGCCTTGAGAAAACCCCAGCAGAATTGTCTTGGCTGCGCCAAGGTTGGCCTCCTGTTGCCACGCGCTGATTTCTCGCAGAAAGGTGGGCATCGCGGCGGCGATACGCGCAGGGCGATTGGCTTCAGTGATTTCCTTGACTGAAAACCACTGCCGGCCATGGCCAAAATCGGACGGATCAGGTGATCTCACTGCGACCACAAGCGCCTCGGGATGCCGCGCGGCGATCTGGCTTCCCAGAAAGGCCATGTTCTCCGGCAACGCACCGACGCCATGAAACAGCAGTACCAGTGAAGTGGCGTCATCTGCTGGCTTCTGAATCACAATCGATGCATTGTTCATGATGGTCGTCCGCGACGAGGGGGCCTGAATAGGCTACGCCGGGCCCAAGGCGACATGATGGCTTTGGATCCGGCGATCTGAGCGTTCTAGTTTGCCAACCCGATTTGCTTCATGAAAGAGAGGTTGTCCCAAACCAGCCATTCCTCGTCCATCACGCCGGACTTGTTCCAGTGTCCGATGGTCACCATGCCAAGTTTGTATGGCTTGCCGGTGGGAGCAATGGTTTTACCGTTGCCAACAGGCATGGGCTGGGAAAACGTGCCTTCGATTATGCCGGATACCGCGGTCCATTCCCCGGATGCGATCCGGATCGGATGTTCCTTGATGCGGGTGTCCGGCGCAAAAACAAACATGCCTTTCAGATCTTCGATATGGGCTTCAATGCCCTTGGTCGTGCGTCCATCCGGCCAGTGCACCGTGATATTTTGTGCATGGCTTTTACCCAAGGCATCCCATTTCTGCCCGCTGTAAACATTGAAGTCGAGATCGTCGAAATTGCTCAAATTAGCCTGTTCGGCCTGGCGGGTCTGCGCAATCTGTTTCACCTGTTGCTTCAGTGCTTCAAACTGGCTGCGCTCATCGTGACTGAGTTCCTGCGACAGGGCGAGCGTGCTGGTACCGGCCAGAATCAGACCTGCGATCAGTGCATTACGATAGTTCTTCATGGTTGTGGTCCTTTATTCAATTGTCTGCGGGCTTACTGCTTGTGCATCCAAACCGGCGCGATGGCCGTGCCCAACCCTGCGCCATAGCCCAGATAAATGTTCAGTCCGGCGAGCGGTTCGAGATAGCGCGCGTTCTTTAGAGGCCCCGTATCGACTGTCACAAAGCCCATGCTTTCTGCAATTTGTTTAACCACGGCTTTGGCTTCGCTATCATCGGCCGCCAGAAATACGTTGGCTTTTTTCCCCTGGCCGAAATCAGCACCTTCTGCAATCACTTGCGCGAACAGGGTGTTGAAGCCCTTGACGAGCCGGATCCGCGGCAGCGCACTGGCGATTTCTTCCGCTGCCGACGTACTGTGTCCCAGCGTGAGCCCCATGTAGTCGGCGGTGAGCGGATTGGTGACATCGATCACCACCTGACCTTCGCGCGGCGCGATCGCCTGCAGGGCGGCAACGGCGTCGGCATAGCCCGTAGCCAGCAGCAGCACATCGGCGTTGGCAGCCTCTGCGGCAGAAACCGCCTGCACCCCCGGAAATTGCGCAGCCAGTGCCTGGGCTTTGGCGGCGGTTCGCGCAGTGACTTGTACGCTGTGGCCTGCGCCATGGAGTTGCTTCACAAAAGCCGAACCCATATTGCCGGCGCCGATAACGGTGACTTTCATAGTAATGCTCCTTGTATTTGGTTGAGTGTTAGATCGGGTTACATGCTGCGTCGATCCATGGAGCACACTTTAACTATTTCTAATTTTCAGAAAAATAGGACAAAATACAACTAACAATTTCGATAAACGGAACAATGGATAAATTTTCCGAGATGCAAGCGTTTGTGGCGGTAGTCGATGCGGGGAGTTTTGTGCAGGCCGCAGAAGATTTGCTGCTTTCCAAGCCAGCCGTGACCCGACATATCAGCAGCCTGGAAGCGCGCCTGGGGGTGCGGCTCCTGCACCGAACCACCCGCAAGCTTTCGCTGACCGAGGAAGGCTGCGTTTTCTATGAGCGCTGCCAGACTTTGCTTTCGGGTTTAAGCGAGGCAGAGGCGGAAATTTCATCACGCGCCGGAGAGGCCTCCGGGCTTATCAAAATCAATGCGCCTTTAAGTTTCGGTATCGTGCATCTGGCACCATTGTGGGGGGAGTTCCAGAATCGCCATCCCAAGGTCACACTCGATATCACGCTCAATGACCGTGTGATCGATCTGCTGGAAGAAGGCTACGATCTGGCCATCCGTATCGCTCAGTTGACCAACTCCAGTCTGATCAGCCGGAAGCTGTCCTCGACACGTGCTGTAGTCTGTGCCGCACCGGCTTATCTGCAGCACTACGGAACGCCGCAACACCCGGCCGACTTGGCTGCGCACCGCATTCTGGCCTATAGCCAGCTGGCCACCGGCGATGTCTGGACCTTCACTGGTCCCGAGGGCATGGTGAGTGTAAAAACCAGGCCCGTGCTGCATACCAATAGTGGCGACACCTGCCGCCGCGCGGCCTTGCAGGGGCATGGCCTGATCATGCAACCCAGTTTTCTGGTGGGCGACGATTTGCGCGCCGGCACACTCGTCGAGGTTCTGCCCGAATTCCGCGGCGCCGAATTCGGCATTTACGCGATTTATCCTTCGCGCAAATTCGTCGCACCTAAAGTCCGGCTGATGATCGATTTTTTGCTCGAACAGTTCCGAAATGCCCACTGGGGCGTTAAACGCGACGATTGCGATGTTTAGTTCGCCAGTCTACCAACGGCAGAAAACCGTTCGACACCAGCCCCACACCCGAGCTACCGTAAAAGGCAGAAGGCTCAGAAAAAGAACCGTGCGTACACCTCGACCCGGCGGCTCGCCGCCTTTTCACCGAATTCGGTGTGTGATGCGCCCTGCAGGAAGAACGCCCTGGCACGGATCTCGACGTTGTTGAAGCCGGTGTAGGTGACTTCAGGCGTTAACTGCCAACTTTGATCCTTGAGGTTGGTCATGGCGGTAAGCGAGGCGGCTCCGTAGACCCAGCCGAACGGCTCACTGACACTGGCCTTCACGTACAGGTAGTCCTGCCCCGGATTCGATCGCCCGTAACCGGACTGCGCGACCCGCCGCGCCTTTTCTGCCAGCATCGGCGCGGCACCATTGGCCAATGCCGTGTCGAGGAAGGAATAGTAGTCGTCAAGCTCGCCGGAATCGTACCCCAGACCATTGCGGTAATACTCGACGATCCATGTAACCTCGCTCTGCGTCAGGTAGCGCAGACCGACGAGCCAGGACGCGGCGTCCGACGCATCTTGGCTCGTGACGCCGGTGTTCGAAACCATACTGCGCGGCGCGTTCCGGAAACGTGCCCACTCGCCATGCACTTCCAATGCCGGAGTAACGTTGCGCGAGAAATCGATCCCGAAACTCTCCGGCCGAGCGCCCTTGCCTCGCCAGAGGAAATCGATGTCGGTATCCCAGGCCAGCAGGTACAACTTCGCTGCCGGGTTGAGATCACGCTCCGCACCAAAGTCCTGGTTCAACCGTCCGCCGTCGGTCGGCACGACAAAGCCACTGACGCCGACGGCACTGACGGGCCCTGCAAGACTCTTCGTCCATTCGGCGCTGGCCATGACGAACCCCTCGCGCGACGACTGCGGGTCGGATGCATCCTTTGGCCGCTCGATGAAACCAACCGGGCTCCAGGCGTAGCCCTTGCCCCAGCGCTGCACACGCTTTCCGACGTCGACCGTCAGGCCGGGCCCGGCGCTCCAGCGCACGCCGCCTTCCATCACTGTGCCGCGATCGGAACTGCTGACGAGTTGGTCGTTGGCATGAAACGCCTGCGCACGCACGTCGACGACAACCGGGTCGAGGTTGAGCTTACCTGCCATCTCCAACGTGGTCGTGCTGCGCAACAGATGGTTCTGCGACGACCTTCCCGGATAGGCCAGCGAATAGGCCGGAGAGGAACTGCGCAGTTTCAGGCCTTCTTCCTTCTGCTCCAGATAGCCAGAAAACTCGAAGGGCTTCTTCTCGAATTCACTGGCATCGAAGGTGAACTCCTCAGCCCACGCGGGCGCCGCCATTACCGCACTGAAAGCCAGCATGACGGCCCGGGTCCTCATTTGCGCAATTCCTCCATGCGCGCCATGAACCCCTGCGTGAATACCTCATCCGGGAAATTCTTGTTTTTCAGCCCAGAATAGAGCATCACCGACTTGTATCCCTTGTACAGCGGGCTGTCGGTCTCAACCGTCGCCGGGCGCTTGATGCCGCCGCCGAAGTCCTTGATGTCCTTGAAATACAGGGTTTTCATCAACATGCCGCTGGATGCATAGGCTTCGATCTGCGTCGGCAGAACGAGCTTCTTGTCGACGGTCATCTTCAGCCGGTCGTAGGCCACTTCACCCGTCTTGGCCTTGAGGTCGAGCAGGTAGCTATCGCCCTTCTCTTCCACAGCCTTCACGTCGTATTCAACGGCGTAGTCGAGGCGCATGATGTCGGCGTTGTTAAAGACGCCACCGGTTACCGACTGCAGGCTGGTAATGCGCATCGGCTTGCCGACGCTGGGGATGTACAGCCACATGTTGTCGCCTTGGCGCAGCGTGGTCCGCCCCTTGTCGCTGCTCGGCGAAAGAAACAGTGTCGCCACCTGATCCTTGCCCTTCTTGACTGAGTAGATGACGAATTCCTTCTTCGTACCGTCCGGCTCGACGTTGATCAGCTTGCGGTACGACTCGTAGGACTCGGGTTCCAGGTTGCGGTCGACTTTTTTCAGCAGATCAACGCCATCGACCGCAGCGGCCAGAAGCGGGAAACACAGGGCGGCGAATGCCAGAAGTTTGTTGGATTTCATGTTCGCTCCTTGATCAAACGTGACGCAATGCCTGGATCGGATCCATGCGTGCGGCGCGCCAGGCGGGTTGCAGGCTGGCCAGCGCCGAGACGACGACCGACAGAATCAGGACACCGCCGACTTCCGCCAGTTCGAGCACGGGGCGAAGTGTGATTTCCTCCCGCCCGAAGGCGAAGACGAGTGGATTCATGTTGAGGAAGCCGATCAGCGCGTAACTCAATGCAATACCCGCGGCCGCGCCGGCCAGGCCGAGCAGCAGGCCCTCACTGAGAAAAATCGCCATCAGCTTGCCCGGCTGCGTCCCGATCGCCGCCAGCGTGCCGATCTCGCGGATGCGTTCATAGACGGCCATCAGCATCACGTTCATCACGCTCACCAGCACGATGGCTATCAGCATGATGCGGATGAACAGGGTCATCAGGTCAATCATCTTCACGATGTTCGCGAACGGCGACAGGTCGGACCAGAGATGCAACTCCGTCGCCGGCTTGCCTTCCTTGTTCTTGATCTCGCCCAGCACGGCATTCAGCCGCTTCTGCACGGCGGAGAGCGACTTCAGCGACTTGAGGCGCACGGCGACTTCCATCACCTCGGGCTTGTCCATGCGCAACAGTTCGCGCGCATCGTTGATGTGGATATAGCCGTCGCGTCCGCCAGGGCCGGTCACGCCGTCGAGGATACCGCCGACGACGAAGTTCTTGCCATTGACCGACCCGGACGCGTTGGTCACCACCAGCACGACGTTGTCGCCGACCTTTACCTTCATGCCGCGCGCGAGCAGCGCCGGAATCAGCACCTTGCCGGGCGCTACCAGCGGGCCCGTCCCGTTTTTGCCTGTTTCGCCATCGTTGATGCGCTGGCGCAAAGCCGGTACGGCAGCATCCTCGGCAGCGGGATCGACACCGTTCAGGCGGATGCTGGTGTTCTCGGTGAAATTGCTGAACATGGCCCCAAGCTTCACGCGCATCGAATAGGCTGCTACATCCGGGTCCGCCTTCAGGGCCATTTCGATCTTGCCGACCGCGTTGGGCTGGAGATTCAGGTTGAGCGGCAGGTTGTCGATCGACTGCGTGTAGCCCTTGCGATGGATCTGCAGGTGTCCGAGCATGCTGTCGGTAATCGAGCCAACCATCGTCTGCTTGAACGAGCCGGCAGCAGCGACGAAAAGCAACAACGCCATCACGCCAAGCATGATCAGCAGCGCGGTAAGCAGCGTGCGGCGACGGTAGCGCAACAGGTTGCGCGCAGCGAGTTTGAGCGTGGAGGTCATGCAACACCGCCTTCCTGCACCAGACGGCCGTCTTCAAGAGTAAAGGTCAGTTCGGCTTCGCCCATGATTTTCGGGTCGTGCGTCGAAAAAATGAACGAGGTTCCGAAGTTGTCGCGCATCGTTTTCATCAGTCCGAGAATCCGGTACGCCGTGTCGTGATCTAGGTTGGCCGTTGGTTCGTCGGCCAGCACCAGCTTCGGCTCGCCGACCAGCGCGCGGGCCACCGCGACGCGCTGCTTCTGCCCGCCGGAGATCTGGTCCGGCCGCTTGTGCGCCTGCTCGCTCATGCCAACCGCCTCAATGACCTTGAGCACCCGCTCACGCCGCTTTTCCGGCGACCAGCCGCGTACCATCAGCAGGGGATATTCGATGTTCTCGTAGACGCTCAGCACCGGCACCAGGTTGAAGTCCTGGAAGATGAATCCGAGGTGTTCGCCCCGGAAACTCGCCGCTGCACTACGCGAGAGCGTGGCGATGTCGGTTCCATTGACTGTCAGCGTTCCGCTGGTCGGATGATCGAGACAGCCAAGCAGGTTAAGCAGCGTCGACTTGCCACTGCCCGACGGGCCGACAAAGGCAGCAAACGCGCCCTCGCCGATCTCAAAGCTGACGCCCTTGAGTGCCGGCACGTCCATGTCGCCGACGCGGTAGTTCTTGGTGATGTTTTCTGCCCGAATCAGCGGCATTGTTTCTCTCCTGTCTTTTTCTTCACCCTCGGGAGCACGATCATCCCCCCACTCACGGTTATCCCGGCGCGAGCCGGGATAACGATGTGATTCGATTCAACCAAATTTGATGAACATCTTCGAATACGGTTGCTTCAACTTGCTGATTGCATCTTTTACCTTAGTCGAGTCCTGCGCAAAAAGCGCAGCCTTTACATCGGCCACCGACTTCTCCAGCGCCTTGTGCATGACAACAAACTCGTCGTTCCTCTGCAGGTTCGCTGGCGCCTCGCTTTTCACCCGCCCCGCCAGGTATTCCAGCGTGCCGACCTTCGCCATCAGTACCAGCATGCCGTTTGGCCCCGCCAGAACCGTCTCGCTCTCTTTCAGCACATGCTCCATTTCAGCGTGATAGGCGTTCATATGATCGCTGAAGACGATCACCTGGTTGCGCCGGCGCATGTCGGCCATGACGTCGCGCACCTCCTCCAGCGTTTCGTGGGCTTCGGCTAACTGGTTGCTCTCGATTTCTCTTAGGGCTTTGCCGTAGACCTTTGCAACCGAGGCCAGCGACGCTGCCAATTCGCCGTCGCCAGCATAGGGGGGCGGCGGATTGGCACCGAACTGCCCGGTCAGACGGACCCACCCTTGCTGCGCCTGGATTACGGCCTTGCGGGCATCCTCCTGCGCTTTGGCGTTCGTCTTGAACAGCGCCACGCGATAGGGGGCATAGGTTTCCTGCATCGCCAGGGTCAGCGGATCGGCAGCCAGTGCGTGACCAGCTGCCGAGAGCAGAGAGACAGAGAGCAAAAGGCGGCGAATCATGAATGAGCTCCGTCCAGAGGGTAATGCCGGGATTATTTGATGAAACCGCGAGCCTTCAGATTGTCACAAGGATTGAATGGCGGATCGATCAACGTCAGCCCTTTTTCCTTGGCACGAACCTCAAGTTTCCCGCGATGCGCGGTCTGAATCGCCGTGCACTCGTCATAGGTCTTCGCCGCGTGCATTTCAGCCATCTGCTCGTCGCGTTCCACCGGAGACATCAATTCCCAGCCGCGGACGGCATTCTGACCGGCTTGCGTCCCCGGGTTGGCGTAGGCGCCCGGCCCCATGCCGTAGCCCATGCCGTAGCCCATGCCACGTCCATAGCCTCGTCCATACCCCATGCCGCGACCACCGCCAGGGCCCATTCCCCAACCGCCCCCAGGCCCCATTCCCCGCTGCATGTAAGGACCGTCGCACCATGCGCCGCCCCACCCTGCGCCTGGGCCCGGTTGGGCGATCGCCACAGCGGAGGCAACCGCCGCACCAACCAGGACAACTTGAACAAGACGTTTCACAATCAACGCAGTTTTCATGACGATCTCCTTTTCGTGGTTACTGGTCCGGGGCATCGTTTCTTTTCCGTTCCCCATGTCGTCATTAAAGTCGAACGATGTAATCCGCGTGTTGCACACCGATAGCGTTTTGCATCGCAGCGTTGCACAGCGCCCTACCGTTACAGTGCGTTACATACTACTTTCGTTGCCAGATATATCAGACAATGATAATATACTTATCAACATATCGTTTTCGGCTTTCCTTATCAAGGAAACGGTGAATTCAACCCTAACTGGAGCAAACATGATGGAGCAGCGTCAGAACATTCTCGTCATCGGCGGCGTCGCCGCAGGTGCGTCTTTTGCGGCACGAGCCCGGCGACTCGCCGAATCCGCACACATTACCGTTCTTGAACGCGGTCCCGATGTTTCGTTCGCCAACTGCGGCTTGCCTTACCACATCGGCGGAGAGATTCCGACACGCGATGTCCTGGCGGTTCAAACTCCCGAATCGCTGAAGGGGCTCCTCAATCTGGACGTGCGAACGCTGAGTGAAGCCATCGGGATCGATCGTGCCGCCAAGCGAGTTCAGGTGCGTGACCTGAAAACCGGTGAGGCAAACTGGCTTCCCTACGACAAGCTGATGCTTGCCCCCGGTGCCTCGCCCTTGCGGCCGAATCTTCCGGGCATCGACGACCCGCGCATTTTCACCCTGCGCAACCTGCAGGACATGGACCGCATCGTCGCCGCGACCGAAGAGGGGATGCGCGCGGTGGTCATTGGCGCGGGCTTCATCGGGCTGGAAATGACCGAACAACTCCAGCGCAAGGGTCTATCGGTACAACTCGTCGAACTCCAACACCAGGTCATCCCGCCGTTGGACGCCCCAATGGCCGCACTGCTGGAAACCGAGCTGAAACACAACGACATTGCGCTTCATCTTGGCGACGGGATCGCCCGCTTCGAGACCGAAGACACACACGTGCGCTGCCACCTCAACTCCGGCAAGACGCTTGACGCTGACCTGGTGATCCTCTCGATCGGTGTCAAGCCGGACAGCGACCTCGCACGCGAAGCTGGCCTGAAACTGGGCCCGCGCGGCCACATTGTGGTGGACGAATTCCAGCGCACCTCCGACCCGGATATCTACGCCGCTGGCGATGCCGTTGAAACCGCCGACCGCGTGTTCGACCGACCAACCACGGTGCCGATGGGTGGCCCGGCAAACCGGCAGGGGCGAGTTGCCGCGGATCATATTTTCCTTGGTGCAAAAGCCCGTCCGTACCCCGGATCGGTGGGCACCGGCATCGTGCGCGTGTTCGAAACGGTGGCAGGCATCACCGGCTGGAGCGAAAAACGCCTGCAGGCCGCCGGAATCGCTTATGAAACCGTCACCGTCAACGACAGCCACCACGCCTCATATTACCCGGGCGCGAAGCCGATGACCCTGAAGATCATCTGGGAACCGGATACCGGCAGGCTGCTCGGCGCCCAGGCCAACGGCTCGGAGGGGATCGACAAGCGCCTGGACGTTTTGTCGACGGCAATCGTCGCCGGCATGACGGTCGAAGACCTGTGCCATCTCGAACTGGCGTACGCCCCCCCCTTCGGATCGGCCAAGGACCCGATCAACCTGGCCGGGTTCGCAGCCTGCAACCGGCGCGACGGACTTGTCGCGCACACGACCGAACTGCCGGACGATCCTGCCGTGCAGGTGGTCGATGTCCGTGGCACGCCGTTGGCCGAAGCTTTCCCGCCGCCCGGTGCATCGATCAACATCCCGTTTCCGGCCCTGCGGGCCAATCTCGACAAGCTCGACCGTAGCCGCCCTGTCGTCACACTCTGCGCTTTCGGAAAGATGAGTTACTTCGCC
>QKII01000173.1 GCA_003249625.1 Propionivibrio sp.
GCTTGAACGCCGCTGTGCCCGCCTGTACGCCGACCGGCAGGTTGCGGAACATGAAGCAGATGACGATGATCAGCCCGGTGCCGGTCAGTTCCACCGGCGGTACGTTGAAGGCGAGGATGTAGCTGACGCCGAGCACAGTACCGGGAATTGCGAAGGCGAGCAGGGCGACGAACTCGAAGCCGTTGCGGCCGCGGAAGTCGGTGCGCGAGAGCAAATAGGCGATCAGCAGGCCGACAGCTGCTGTCAGCGGCGCCGAGATGCCGGAGAGCTTGAGCGTCGTGAACATCGAGTTCCATGCCGTGCCGGCCCAGACGATGCCGAATTGCCCCCACTCAATGCCAAAGGCCGTCACGAAATGCTTCAGTGTGAAGGTGTAGTCCCGTCCCCAGGTCTGTACGAACCCGCCGACGAAAGCGAAGAGATAGACCACCAGGGTGAAGGTCAGCCACGGATAGACGACGGCGTTGAGTGTGTAGCGCAGGCCGTCGGGCAGCGGCATCGGAATGCCCGAGTCGCCCTTGCCGCTGACCGTCGTGTAATTTTGCCGCCCTACCAGCCCGCGCTGCAGCGCAAAGACGCCGAGAGCGAAGATCGTCAGCAGCCAGGCCAGAGTGGCTGCACGTCCCTGGTCGAACTGCGCGCCGACAATGGCGAAGAAAATGTCGGTTGACAGCACCGAGAACTGGCCGCCGACGACGATCGGGTTGCCGAAGTCGGCGATGCTCTCGATGAAGCCGACGAGAAAGGCGTTGGCCAAACCTGGCTTCAGCAACGGCAGGGTGACAGTGAAGAAAGTCTTTTTCCTGTCGGCATGCAGGATCTGCGCGGCCTCTTCCAGACTGGGCGCAAGGCCCTGTACGACCCCACGCATGATCATGAAGGCGATCGGCGTAAAGGCGAACAGTTGTGCGACGAGGATCCCGAACACGCCGTAGAACCAGCGCGTTGGCGTGATATCGAAGGCGTATTCGAGAAACTGGTTGACGATGCCAGCGCGACCGAACAGCAGGATCAGGCCGAGGCCGACCACGAACGGAGGGGTAATGATCGGCAGCAAGGCAATGACGCGCAGTGGCCCCTGAACCCGCGGGCCGGCGCAACGTTCGGCGAGCAGCGCCATCATCGTGCCGAGCACGGTCGTGCCGAATGCCGCAGCCAGCGCGAGAAACAGGGTGTTCCAGGCGACGCCGCATTGCACGCCGCCGCCGAGACAGTTCAGGTTCCAGATGCGGCTGTCGGCAATGCGCTCGAACATCGCGGAGAGCGCCCATCCGCCTTCTTCTGTCAGAAACGCGCCCGAAAGTGCCTTGGCCACCGGATAGGCAATGAATAGCGCTAGCAGCGCGGAACAGCAAATTACTGCCGAGGCAACGAAAAGGTCGCCCTTGAAATACCCGAGCCGCGCGAGTCCAAACGCGGAAATGACGATAAGGGAAAGCAATACGACGAAGGCGCCCATCCCCATGCCGAACTGGTTTATTGCCAGTTCGCCGAAGGCGCTGTTGAGCCATTCGAACGACCAACCTCGCGCGCCGATCGTAAAGCCGCTGCCGCCGAGTCCGAGCAAACCGGTGAGACCACCGCCGAGCAGCCAGCGTGCCTGGCGTCGACCGGCGGGATACATCAGTCCGATCGCGGCTATCCCTAATCCGACGCCGCCGAGCAGTAGCCAGTAACGGCCGTTGGCGAATGCCTGAACGAAACCGTTGGCCGTTTCCGACCCCTCAAGAATCTCGGGCAATACGTAGTACCAGGCAGTGTCCTGAATGGCGTACCAAGGAAAGAGCAGATAACCGGCGAGGCCGACGGCCAGCCAGAGGCCAAGAGCCTTGTTGGGATGTTTGTTCACAGAAAACGTGCCCAGGTCAGTTGAAACGCGGGGAATGTGCTGCCGCAACAAGCACCGTCATCACGGCGTTTGCCGCGATGACGGCGTTCGAGTTAGCCCTTGCTCAACGTGGCAGCGAGTTGACCTCTTTTTCCCACCTGGCGATCAGCCGCTTGCGTTCGGCGCTGGCGCCGTACTTGGCGTAGTCGTAGTTGATGAACTTGATCGCCTTGAAGTCCGGTACGCGCGGGTCGACTTTGGCGCTCTTGTTCGACGGCAACTGGAATTGCCTCGCCGCCGCGGCCATTTCCTGCGCGGCCGGGGTCAGGGCCCACTCATAGAACTTCTTGGCCGCCGCGAGATTGCGCGCACCCTTGATGATGCTCATTGACCCGATTTCGGCCCCCGTGCCTTCGCTCGGCGTGACCGTTTCAACCGGGAATCCGGCCATTTTTTCGCCTGGTGCGTCGTGGATGAAGCTGATCGAAACGGCCGTTTCGCCGCGTGCGACGGCCTTGATCGGCCCGGTGCCGGAGCGTGTGTACTGGCCGACGTTACGATGCAGCTTCTTGAGATATTCGAATGCCGGTTCTTCGCCCATCAACTGCACGAGCGTGGCAACCATCGTGTAGGCGGTGCCGCTGGAAGCCGGGTTGGCTACCTGGATGTCACCTTTGTATTCGGGTTTGAGCAGGTCGGCCCAGGATTTTGGCACCGGCAGTTTTTTCTTTTCCAGCAGTTCCGGGTTGTAGCCGAAGCCGAGCGGACCGGAGTAGATCCCGACCGTCTTGAATTTCGCTTGTTGTGCCTGCTGCTGAGCCCAAGGATGCAACTGAGCGAGGCTCGGGGACTTGTATTCGAGCGACAACCCCTGTTCCGCGGCCTGCAGGTGGGGATCCCCCGTGCCGCCGAACCAGATGTCGGTCTTCGGGTTTTCCTTTTCGGCGATGAGCTGCGCCAACGCCTCGCCGGAGCCCTTCA
>QKII01000442.1 GCA_003249625.1 Propionivibrio sp.
ACGATTTCCCCCCACCCGACGCCGCGGTGGATCTTGACGAAATAGCCGCGCCCGGCAACCTCGGTGCGCAGCGTGCGCCGCGCCTCAAGTTCGCGGAACACTTCGCCCGTTAGCTCTTCGACGGCGGCGAAGGGATCCTGCCCGGCCCAGAGGCTGCGGAACGGCTCGTCGAGATGCACGATTTCCTCGCTCACGCACGCCCCCTCAGGATCAGATCGGCCGCGCGCTCGGCGTTGCTGTAGATGTCCGCAGATTCCGCGAACGCCAAGGCGCTCATCTGCCAGTGCACACGCGCGGCATTATCGGAGAGCATCTCTGCCAGCATGACGTTCAGCGCTTCCTGCGCAAACGGTTCCGGCACCACGCGACCGCCGTCGGCGTCCTCGATGTAGTGCGCGTAGCCGCAAACAGCCGTGGTCAATACTGGCAGGCCGGCGACCAGCGCTTCAAGAAGCACCGTACCGGTATTCTCGTTATACGCCGGGTGAATCAGGAGATCTGCGCCGAGCAGGAAGCGCGGGATGTCGTCGCGTCCCGGAAGTATGCTCACCCGCTCGCCCAAGCCGAGTGTCGCGGCCAGACGCTGAAATGGCGCCGGATCGTCCTGACCAATGGCGATCAGCCGTGTGCGCTGCCGTAGCGCATCCGGCAAACCAGCCAGTGCCTTCAGGCTGCGATCCAGCCCCTTGGTCTTGAACCCGGAGCCAACCTGCAACAGCAGCAAGGCATCGTCGGCCAGCCGGAATTCCTGACGGAAGGCGGCGCGAATTTCCGCCGCGTTGGCCGGCGCCCGCCGATCGCGCGAAATCCCGGGCGGCAAGAGGTGGAAACGCTGCGGCGGCGTGCCGTAGTGCATCTCGAAAAACGGCTGCTGCACCTGCGAGATCATCAGGATTTCGGTCTTGCTCTCCGGCGCAAAGACGGCGCGCTCATAGCCGGCGAAATGACGATAGCGAGAGGAAAGACGGTAGAGCGGATTGCGCAAGGTGCGCGCCTTCTCCTCATAACACGGATCGGCGGCGAAATAGACGTCGAGGCCGGGCATCTTGTTGAAACCGACTACGCGATCGGCCGGTCGCCGGTCGAGGTCACGGAAGACCCACTCGGTGAAGCGGGCATTGCGCCGGACGTTGCTGAATGCGCTCACCGGCACGACAACGACCTCGAACCCGGCGGGGATTTCGCCTTCCCAGCCCATGGTATAGACGCGAATCGCGTGCCCACGCGCCTGACACGCCAGCGCTATGCGCAGAAAATCGCGTTGCAGGCCGCCGAACGGAAAATATTTATAGAGACAAAAGGCGAGTTGCATCAGCGCGTCTCCGGAGGCGGCTCGACGCCGCGCGGACGTTTGTAGCGATTGTAGCTCCACAGATACTGTGCCGGGCACTGCACGATCAGGCGTTCGATTTCATGATTGATCTGCTGTGCGCGCTCCTCGGTCGTCCCGGTGAACGGCTGCGACGGTGCCTGCAGGTGAAAATGGTAGCCCGCGCCGTCCGGCAGGCGCTCGGCCCAGACCATGATCGCCGCGGCGCCCGTCTCCGTCAGTCGCGCCGCAAGCGTCATCGTGTAGGCCGGCCTGCCGAAGAAGTCGAGCCAGCGCCCTTCACCCATCCTCGGGGCCTGATCCGGCAGCATGCCCACCGCCTCGCCCTTTTTCAGCGCTCTTATCAGCGAACGCACGCCGGACAGGTCGGCCGCCGCGATGCGTAGTTGTCCACGCTCGCGCCCTTCCTCGATCATCGTCTGCAGCCAGCGTTGCTTCGGCGGACGGTAAAGCACGGTGATAGGCGCATGCGTCGACAGGTACTGTGCCGTCACTTCGAAGCAGCCCAGATGCGGTGTGAGGTAGAGAATTCCCTTGCCGTCGCGCATCGCCGCCTCCGCCAGGTCCCAGCCGGACACTTCGACGACGCGGCCAACGACTTCCGCCTGAGAACGCAGCCAGATTTTCGGCAACTCCAGCGACTGGCGCCCGGCCTCGGCAATGGCCGCCGCGCGCGTGCGGCGCTCGCCCGCCTCGCCAAGCGCCAGCCGCATGTTCTCGCGCATATGCCGGCGATAGGTCGGGGAAAACAACCAGGACAGCCAACCGGCAGCGGCGCCCAGGCGGTGCAGCCAGGCCAACGGCAGGTGGCTGAGCAAACGAAAGACGAACTCCACAAAATAACCTTGTTGATAACGGGTTTGACCCGGAATTTCTAAAAAACTACAATTATCCCATTCGCCGAGTTAATCAGGACAACTTGCAGGGCGAAAAGCGTCGCAAGATGCTGCAAATACTGCTAAAGCGTCGTCTGCTCGAACCCCGGAGTCGACTTCGCTGTCGTACCGGGGTTTTTTCATTGGAGCATTGTCACATGTCCAGAGAGTTTCTCTTCACTTCCGAGTCGGTTGGCGAGGGCCATCCCGACAAGGTCGCCGACCAGATTTCTGATTCCGTCCTCGACGCCATCTTGGCCGAAGACCCGACGGGCCGCGTCGCCTGCGAAACGCTGGTATCCACCGGTCTCGTCGTAATTTCCGGCGAAATCACCACCAAGGCACACATCAACTATCGCGAGATCGCGCAGGAAGCCGTACGCCGCATCGGCTACAACGATTCTGAAATCGGTTTCGACTACAAGAGCTGCGCCGTGCTCGCCGCGATCAACCGCCAGTCGCCGGATATCGCCCAAGGCGTCAATGAAGGCCAGGGTCTCGACCTCGACCAGGGCGCCGGCGACCAGGGCTTGATGTTCGGCTACGCCTGCCGCGAAACGCCGACGCTGATGCCGTTCCCGATCTACTACGCGCACCGCATAAT
>QKII01000179.1 GCA_003249625.1 Propionivibrio sp.
AACCAGAAGGTACTGCCGGTACCAGGTGCACTTACCACGCCAACTTCCCCGCCCATTAATTCAGCAAGTCGCCGGGTAATCGATAGCCCAAGGCCTGTGCCGCCATAGTCGCGAGTGAACGAGTTGTCAGCTTGCTCAAAGGCATTGAAGAGCCGAGGGATATCTTCGGGCACGATGCCGATGCCGTTATCCTCCACTTCAAAGCGCGCCACAACGGCTTCGTCAGTCTCGTTTTGCATGAAAATGCGCAGAGTGACTGTGCCCCCGTGCTTGGTAAATTTGATCGCGTTGTTAGCGTAGTTAAGAAGAGCCTGCTGCAATCTTGTCGGGTCGCCACGCAGGTTGGTCGGGAAGGCGTCGACTTCAAAGCGCAGGAGAATGTTCTTTGTTTCAGCGCGCTCCAGCAGGATTGAGCGGATTGTTTCAAGAACAGTGTGGATGGAAATTGGCGCGCATTGAAGATCGAGCTTGTTAGCCTCAATTTTCGACAGATCAAGGATGTTGTTGATGATAGCGAGCAGGTGTTTTCCGGCCGTGTTGATTTTGTCGAGCCGTTCGGCTTGCTCGGGAGTTACGTCGTTACGGAGCAACAGGTTGGCCATGCCGATGATGGCATTCATCGGCGTGCGTATTTCATGACTCATGTTAGCCAGGAAGGCGCTTTTGGCGAGATTGGCAGCTTCGGCGGCCTCCTTGGCCAGAGCCAGTTCAGCCGTGCGTGAGGCAACGAGCTCTTCAAGACGGTGGCGATATTGTTCAAGTTCAGCTTCTGTCTTTTTGCGCTCGGTGATGTTTCGTGCAGCACCGACAGTACCGATAACGACACCGTTTTTATCATGGAGCGGTGCCTTGTTTACCTCAAGGTAAAGCAGTTTGCCTTGAACATTGCCGAATTCCTCAAATACCGAGGCCACCCCACGCTCAAGAGTAATTGCATCCGTATCCTGACAAAGCTCTCCGAAGGTATACCACTGCGAGTTGTCCGGGTGTTTCGCCCGTTCACGCTGGGCAAAGAACAGATGGTTTTTTCCCAGGGGTTCGCTGGTATCGGAAGTGCCAAGCAATAGGTCGCAGTTAGCCTTATTGGAAAAAATGAAGCGCTTGTCCAGGTCTTTCGCCCAAATCAAATCCGGCACGTTGTCGCACATGAGACGTAACAGAGCGGCCAGCTTGCTTGATTCCTCCTCACTCTTTCGCAAACGCTCTTCCACCTGCTTGCACTGGTCAAGCTCCTGCCGAAGCTGACGAGTATGTTCAGTGACAAGCGTATCCAGTTGCTCCTTCTCCATCCGCTGAAACAGGTTGGCCGCCTTGATTTTGGCCATGGCTCGAATCTGGGTGACCAGTGCTTGCTCGTTCAGCGGCTTCTCAAGAAAAGCCTCGGCGCCTGCTTCAATGGCCTTGATACGGTTATCGCGGCTAGTTTGTGGCGAAGTCAGAAAGACAACGGGAATCGACGACAGGTATTCGTCGGACTTCAAGCGCCGACAGATTTCAAACTCATCCATGTTCTGCATGGACATGTCAATCAGGATAACGTCAGGGTCTTCGCTGTGAGCTAAAGCCATACCCCGCTGCACGTTCGAGGCTGTTGAAACAACGCATCCCGGAAGAGCATCCTGAATGAGCGATCTAAGTGTTGCCAGGCCATACTCAATGGCCAATATTGTCAGGGGCTTTGTTTGCATTAGGTTCTGAGTGACTTAATCGAGTAAATCATGCCGTGTTTTAACCAATCTGCATCAATCGCGCCAAGGGCATGTACGAATATCAATCTAAGGTTGCATGTCAGCTTTCAGAGTAGCGCAGCCCTGCGAGTAGCTGGAATTCTCCCCCGACCGCTAATGGCCTACGGCACGTATTAACAGCCAAGACCCGATTGCTACCTTTTTGTATTCTTGGTTGTGGCTTCGGATACGTTATCCCGTCAGTCCCTGCAAGTCCCACGCAGACATTGTCTTTTGCAAGATGGCGGTCATTGGAATGACAGCTTTAGTCACCATAACCGGTCTAACCATCTTTGGGAAACACTCAGCCTTGCCGCGACTCCAATTACGCCATCATAGACTGTTAGCAAGACAGCGAATCCTTGCAGGGCTTCAGTCAACCAAGCGGGTATGAATCAATAACACCAGCCTTCCCTGATCCATCAGCAGTTTGCCTACCCAAACCTAGATCCTGTACCGATTCACCGAAACAAGCATTTGGTCAGCGAGGCGTTCAAGTCCGTTGGCTGATTCCGAGGTGTTCTTCGACGCGGCGCTGGTCTCTTCGGAGGCTTGGGCAACATTCTCCACGGATTGGGCAATTTGCTGACTTGCCGCCCCCTGCTCGGCAATGGCCTCCGAGATTTCCTGCACCATATGAACAACCGAGGCCGCGCTCTTCTGGATCTCGACAATGGACTCTCCGGCCTTTTCTGCTAGAGCGGTACCATCATCCACCTGTTCGATGGTCGTTTTCATGCCATCAACGACCATTTGGGTGCTATCCTGCATGCACGTAATCATGGTCGATATTTCGCCGGCCGACTGTGTGGTTCGTTCCGCAAGTTTTCGGACCTCGTCAGCAACCACCGCAAATCCCCGACCTGCTTCACCTGCTCGAGCGGCTTCGATTGCCGCATTAAGTGCGAGCAGGTTGGTTTGATCAGCCACCTCACGAATCGATTGCACGATGCTGGAAATCTGGTTGGATTGATCGCCAAGTGAATTGACTGTCTCCGAAAAGCTTTTAACTGACGATGCAATCCTCTGCATTTCAGATACCGCACTCGTGATGACCTGTCCCCCGTTCTGGGCAAAGTCGCCTGCTTGCTTGGCCGTCGCCATCGCTTCCCGGGCGTTCTCTGCCACGTGGCTGATACTGACCGACATCTCCTCCACAGAAGCCGCCATGGAAGCCGCCGAACTGCTGTTGAGTTCCGCTGCTTTCGTCGACTCCTGTGCGTTGATATCCAGTTGCTTTGCATTTGCATCAATGCTGCCGATCGACTCCTGCAACCCATGAAAGGTTGAACGGAGCGTGTTAATCAGGTGATTGAAGGATTCAGCCGTCTGTCCAACCTCGTCGCGACTGCGCACCGTAACGGATTTTGTGAAATCGTTGTTCTCGTTGACGGCTCGTACGGCGGCCCGAATCTCCTCAAGCGGACCGGTTACGGAGCGAAGAATCCAGAGCGCTATCAGGATGGCAATCACGAGTGAAGCCGCTAATGTGCCGAGGAATAGGTTCTGGTTGGTTGCACTGCTCTCTTTTGCTTCCTTCACGGATTCGTTCATCAACTCACGCTGAAAGGCGTTCAACTCGTCGAGCGCCCCCATGAGCTTGTTATTCGCCACAACGAAATCGTGCATCACAAACTCTTTGGCGGCTACTGGGTCCTGTTCCAGTAACTTGAACATGGGTTCATAGAGACCACTGACAACCTGGCGCGCATCCATCACGCGCGTCAAAATGGTCTTGCCTTTTTCGCTGCGTATCGTGGCTTGTAACTCGTCGAGCGCTTTGTTGTTTCCGTCGCGTGCCTCCGCAATGATTTTTCGCGCCTTTTGCTTTACGCCTTCGTCCTCCTCCAGCAGCATATTTCTAACCTCGCGGTCAATCTCAAGGATTCTGCTGTCTGTTTGATTGATTAACCGGACCTTTGCCGATCGGTCAGATACTACTTTGTCAAAGTTTTCATTTAGCGCATTGCTCTGAAGGATGGCTAGCGCTGAAATGGCCACAAGGGCCAGCATCATCAGACCGAAGCCCATGATGAGGCGAACTTTTATTGTCAAACCAGACATTATTTTCTCCCAACAAAAAAATAATCCATGTGCCACGCATCGCCGGCCATGCCGAGAGAGAACATCGGCGAATAACGACATCTGACCAATCGCCATGCCCATCCCCGGGCATTTGGACAAATCGTTTTATTTATTTAGAGCACTTGACAGGCCGCGCTGCAAACCGCCTCTATTACTTTCGGCTTATTAACGACCAAGTATAAGCGATCGCTGATGCCTTTGAGTCAAGGGGAATTTGCATACTCAATGGCAAGCACAGGGTTATGGAGTCTCATAACCACAACACTCTCTCAGCGCACCAACATCCTCTTCAGCGCGAACACGCTGCCGGGGGCGACCCGAGCAGCTAGTTATTGGCTTTGCTCATTTATCCACTTAAACAGGGCTTCGTACAATATCTCCAGATCGACTGGTTTGGCCAAGTGGTCGTTCATTCCGGCAGCAAGGCACATTTCCCGATCCTCACCGTAGGCATTGGCTGTCATAGCCAGAATTGGAGTATTTCGATTGAGCGATTCGTTCCGGATTGCCCTTGTTGCTTCCAAACCGTCCATCACAGGCATCTGCACATCCATCAGGATAACTGCGTAGCGGTTCTTGCAGGCGAGGTTTAGCGCTTGCTGCCCATCCTCGGCTACGTCAACGCAAAGGCCGACCAGTTCCAATTGAAAAATAACAACTTCACGATTGATCGCCTGGTCTTCGGCGAGAAGGATACGTGCGCCTGAATAATCGCGGCGCAAACGATCCTCTGCATTAAGTGAAGCTTCAACCGGTACTGTTTTGTTCAATACACCTCGCTTCAGCGGGATCTCAAACCAAAACAGGCTGCCGTGCCCAAGTATGCTATCGAGGCCGATTTCTCCACCCATTAGTTCAACCAGGCGCGTGCATATCGCGAGCCCCAGTCCAGTACCACCATACTTGCGGCTCGTACTATTGTCTGACTGCTCGAAGGGTTGGAACAGCCGTGCTTGAGCCACGGGCTCTATACCAATACCCGTATCGGCAATGTCAAAGCGAACTTGCACCGAGTCCTCGGTCGCCGCGATAATGCGAGCACTGATGGTCACGCTCCCATGCTCGGTAAATTTGATAGCGTTGCCGACGAGATTGAGAAGGACTTGCCCCAGCCGCAAGGGATCGCCACGGAGCGGCATATCATGGAATGAGTGATGGACCTCTGTGACCAGCCGTAGACCTTTCTCAGTCGCCTTAAAATCGAATGTACTGACGATGTGCGCCACTACGGCAGCGATTTCGAGAGGAGCGTCATCAAGCCTAAGACGTTCGGCTTCGATCTTGGAAAGGTCAAGAATGTCGTTGAGGATTGAAAGCAGTCGCTCTGCGGCGCCTTTGGCCTTCTCAAGGCAATCTTTCCCAGTGACATCATGCATACGCCGTTTGGCGAGTTCGATCATACCCATTACACCGTTCATCGGCGTACGCAGTTCGTGACTCATGTTGGCGAGAAATGCACTCTTGGCGCGGTTCGCTGTTTCTGCGGCGTCCTTGGCACCCGCTAATTCACAGGTACGGGTGGCAACAAGGTCTTCGAGATGCTCTCGGTGGCGTTCAAGTTCGTCTTCAGCATGTTTTCGTTCTGTAATGTCCCGGAAAGCCGTGACGGATGCGCCCGTAGGTTGCGATTCGTCACTGAGAATAGGCCGGCTGGCTACCTCGACATCCAGACACATGCCGGACTTTGTCACGAACCGACATTCGCCAGAAAATTTACCACCAGCTGACACCACATCGTTGATCAAGCACGCGTCTGGAGAAACTCCATCTTCATCGCGACTGCAACTGTGGAAAAGCGAATGCGGATTCTTTCCAATCACTTCGTCCGAAGCAAACCCCAAAAGACCGATAAACGCCGGATTAATCGTTGTGATCAATCCCTGATTATTCACAACATAGATACCGTCGGCGATGGTGTCAGTGATTGTCTGAAATCGCTGTGATTGGCGGGACAATTCCAGACGACCGCGTGCCACACGCCAGATTAGAAAAATCAACAGCAACAGTACACCTGTGCTCACCACCAAATCTCGTATAAAAGCTGTCCGCAGTGTCCCAATAGCCGGAGCTTTTGCATATGCCACTATGTAAGCCGTCACAACACCGAGCAGATCACGCACAGGAACGAAAGAAACCGCCCAGTCGCCGCGCAAATCGGAATTTGTCGCATCGGCTTCGGCGCTCAGGTGAACCGGCACGCAGAAACGCTCGCCAGCGGCCATACCGGCAAATACACGCGGCGAGTCGGCCAGCGCTCTGTCAAGCGCCTGCATACGTTCCGAGGGAGGGGGCGGCGAATCAGGTAATTTCAGTTTTACATCCTCGGCATACCACGCGGGATTCATTTTCCAGCGCCCATAGATCCCCTTGAGATCGTCGAAAAGCACTGCATCCACACTGGCGCCCAGCAGCACGAGTGCATAGTCACGATCGGGATCGTTACGCATCATGGCTTCGCGTACGCTGCGAAAGGGGATGCTCGTTTCCACACTACCCAAATGGCGCTCTTCGTTAAGCAGCGGCGTGACGTAGCGGAAGCCAGAGTACACGCGCCCAGCCTCGAAAGCAGACACGGAGTGTAATTCGGTGTTCGCAATACGGACAGACGGGCGGATATTCCATAGCGAATCGCCGAATTTGTCAGGGGCGTGAAAGCGCAAATAGGAATGTGCCGTCGGGGTGTGAAACTGGAACTGGCGGATGCCCTGGCCCACCAGGCGGTCATAGGTAGGTGCCAACCGACGGTAGAGTTGTCCGCGTGCCAAAGGGTCGCCATCGAGACCCGCCGCAAGGATCGCCAGAACGTCCGGACGGCGGACGGCCTCGTCGACGATCAGGTCCGACGCAAGTGCGAAGCTGTCAATGCTTGCACGGTAGGCGGTGGCAGACACAGCCGTATGCTGGTCAAGATATTGTTGCTCCTTGCTCTTCCAGTTGGCATGAAGCAGCCAAGCTGCTACGGCCCAGGCAATTACCGTCACTGCACCCCATGCTAGGCGAAACCGCCATTCCGGCTTGTAATCGGTCCCCATCAGAAGTTACCGCTCTCGGGGATGTTTCGCGTTCCACGAAGCTTGCGCATCGGATCGTAGTCCTTATCCGCCGCTGGCGAGACGCCATGGCGGATGTTATCTCCCCAGTCGGCTCGTACGGCGTAATCGGCCTCGACCAGCGCCGAGCGCAAACGCTCGATGGTTTCGGTTGGCAGGCGGGTACGATTGGCCACGAGACCCAAAGATGGCAGGGGTGCCGTCTCGGCAAGGATTTCGACTCCGAGGTGAGTGTATTTCCGGCCAATGGCGGTCTTTAGCACCCCGGCATCGAAATCTCCTCGCGCCACGGCCAAGGCAACACCATCGTGCGTATTGAGATAGCGGTATCGGTTTGCCTCAAGCACGGTACCAGCTTGGCGCAGAAGGCCTTCCGCCGCGAAATAGCCGCAGGTCGACCGTGGTTGCGTCAACGCAATTTTCTTGCCGTGCAGTTTCTTCACCGTTAGTTTTTTTTCAGTGAGTGCAACTATCGCGCACGTATAGACTGCCTGACCGTTAGCCTCTTTGAAATGCACTACCGGCACAGCATCAGGAAAACCTTCCTTCAGCACGAGGTAAGGCAGCGGTCCGAGATATGCAAGATCAAGCCGGCCAGCGCGGAATTTTTCTAGAATTTCGTCATTGCTTTGTGAATAATCGATGCGTATATCGATGTTCAGTTTTTGCGCGACATAGGTGAGCAAGGGCTTCCATTGCCCTACCACGACTTCTGGCGCTTCCATAGGCAAGGGGGCAAAGACGAGTGTGCCGTTTGCCGTTTGCGCTTGACAGGCGTTCCCCACGGAGAACAGAACCGCTGTGATTTTTAGGAGTTGGCTTCCCATTTGATTACCTACAACCGATCGCTTCCAAGAGCGATCTTAGGCGCAACTGTCAGGGATGTGAATATTCGAATTGCAAACGCTCAGGCATGCGCCATAAAAAAGCCAGGCCCAGGAGGTACCGAGCGTGACGGAATTCACGAATTTATCTTTTCTGTTTGCGAATCCGCATGCTCCCTTGCCGATAATGACACGGCAAGCGTAGCGTTTACAGTTTTATCCCAACAACGCCTTCTCTTTCTCGATCAAAGCATTCAGATACGTTTCCAGTTCGTCCAGTATTTCGTCGGTATTTCGATGCTTCGTCACTTGAGTTTCGCACAATGCAGAAGCAACGCAGTGCATCTCGCGGTGGAGTTGCTCGATGGCCTGGAATAGCGGGTGATTCCCGTACTGTTCACGCCCTGTGGAATAGAGCCACTGTCCGAACCGGCAATTTTCAGGATCATGTGAAGGCGGCGTCTGTCGTTCCCCTCGGAGGTAGTTCTCCAGAGCAAGAATCCAGGCGCGATGTTCGGTTGGCGCAAAGAGGATCGGCCAATCGTCGCGATGAGCCGGTGAGCGACCTAGCCAGGCACTGTCAGGCCGCCATGTCCGGACCCAACTGGGAATATCGTTGCCAGGCATTGGCCTTGCAATGCCGTACCCTTGGGCCAGTTCACACCCCAGTTGCAGCAGCAGTACGCCATGGGCCACGGTTTCCACACCCTCGGCAATGACCTGCCGCCGGAATGCCGTGGCCAGCCCCAGAACGCCCTGGAGGATCGCCAGGTCGTCCGGATCATCCAGCATGTCGCGCACGAAGCTCTGATCGATCTTCAGTTTGTACACTGGTAAGCGCTTGAGGTAAGTCAGCGACGAATAACCGGTACCAAAATCGTCCAGCGCAAAACTGACACCCATCGATCGGCATTGCTCGATAACACGGGAAATGTGTGCTAAATCTTCCAGCGCGCTGGTTTCGAGCACTTCGAGCATTAACTGGTTACGTCCAACGTTCGAATGTGTCGCCAGAATCTCTCGCAAGCGCTCGACGAAGCTGCTTTGTTGCAGTTGGTAGGCTCCGACGTTGACGCTCACCGGTATCTCCAGGCCCGCTTCCCGCCAGCGTTCGATTTGGGTCAGGGCTTCGTGCATCACCCATTCCCCGACCTCGATGGCCAAGGGATGAGTTTCGATAATAGGCAGAAACTCAAGGGGCGCGACAAGTCCTCGCTCGGGGTGCTTCCACCGGATCAACGCCTCGGCACCAACGATCTCGCCGCTGCGCATGTTGACCTTGGGCTGGTAATGCAGCACGAATTCGTGTTGCGCCAGAGCCAGACGAATCCGATCGAGACTTTCGTGCAGGCCGCGTACGCTGCGGTCCTGGTCGGGATCGAAAAAATGGTAGCGACTTTTGCCAGCCAGCTTGGCCTGATACATTGCCTGATCGGCCTGACGTAGCAGTTGATCGGCGTCCATTTCATCGCTTTGCGGATAAAACGCAACGCCAATGCTGGCAGAAACCTGGTGCTTGTCGTTGGCAATGGAAACCGGCACGGTAGCGGAGGCGAGTAAGCGATCGAGCAGCGGGATGCATGCTTCTGCTTCCGCAAGATCCTGCAACACGGCAACGAACTCATCACCGCCGATACGCGCCAGCGTATCGCCCTCACGGAGGGTTTTCGACATGTGGCGGGCCAGCGCCGTCAGCACCTGGTCGCCGACGGCATGGCCGTATTTGTCGTTGATCGCCTTGAATCCGTCGAGATCCAGATACGCCACACCCAGCCGGGTTCCCCGTCGCAAGGTATGCGCCATCGCCTGCTTCAGGCGATCAGCGAGCAACACCCGGTTGGGCAACGCCGTCAAGGCGTCGTAATGTGCAATGTGCTCGAGTTGCTTTTGCTGAGCCTTGAGGGTTGTGATGTCAGAGAACAAGCCAAGATAGTGCTGGGTCTGTCCTTGGCCATCGCGCACCGCGCTGATACCCAGTAACTCGGCATACACTTCGCCATTCTTGCGGCGATTCCATATTTCGCCGTACCACTCTCCTTTTTCACGTAAATCGCGCCAGAGTGCTTCGAAAAAGCTTTCGTCGTGCCGTCCCGAATTCAGAATGCGGGGATTCTGGCCAAGCACTTCGCCCCGCAAATATCCCGTAATTTCCGTAAAGGCGTGATTGACATCAAGAATGGCCCCCTCGGGTGACGTGATCACGATGCCTTCGCGGGCATGGGTAAAAACTGTCGCCGCAAGTTGCAGTTGTTTTTCGGCTTTCTTGCGTTCCGTTACGTCGCGGATGATTCCGATGGCATTCCAGCCCGTGTTGAGCTGGACTGACGCGAGCGAGACTTCGACAGAGATATCCTGTCCGTCCTTGCGGCGGGCATGCAGCGCCATGGTCCGGCCTACCGCCGCACCGCCACCCGTGCGCTGAAACATACCAAAGGCGGCACGGTGATCCGGCATATACTGCGGCGGGACGATCAGGTCGTGCAGAACCCGGCCCATCGCTTCCTCGGCCGAATAGCCCAGGATCTTGTTCGCCGCGGCGTTCCAGTAGGTGATTTGACCCTTGGGGTCAATGACGATAATCGCGTCGTTAGCGGCTTCCATCACCGATCTCAGGGTCGTCTCGGCCTGCTTCCGCTCTGTAATATCCTTGTCCGTTCCCCTATATCCAAGAAATGCGCCGTTCTCGTCAAGCAGGGGAACCGCGCTGGTCAGCACATACCGCGCTGACCCGTCCCGATGCAGAACCACGTTTTCCAGATCGTCGATAAGCGACTTGTTCGCGACAATCGACTCGTAAATGCGTTTAACGCGTTCTGCTTCCCCGGGAGGCATGATTTCGAAAGGAGTCTT
>QKII01000213.1 GCA_003249625.1 Propionivibrio sp.
TGGACCAGCTGGTAACCACCGGAGAAATATCCAATGAAAGATTTGCGCGGCATCTACCCCGCCCTGCCGACCCCGATGCGGGCGGATGGTGCGGTCAATTACGCCGGCCTCGAACAGCTCGTCGACTTCGAGATTGCCCAGGGCATCGACGGCCTCTACGTCGGCGGCTCGACTGCCGAGTCCTTCCTGCTCACCGAAGAAGAACGGATGAAAATCGCCGAAACCGCGCTCCGGCGCGCCGACGGCAAGGTCAAGGTCATCGTGCATACCGGCGCCGGTGGCACCGACGCAGCGATCCGCCTGTCGCGCCATGCCGGCGCGCACGGTGCAGATGCCATTTCCTCAGTGCCGCCGATCTACTTCAAGTACACCACTGAGGAAATCATCGGCTACTACCGTGACCTGATCGAAGCCAGCGAGATGCCACTGGTGGTGTACAACATCCCCGCCTTCACCGGCATCAACATGACGCAGGGCAGCGCGCGTGAGTTGTTCAAGCACCCGCAGGTAGTCGCTCTCAAGCACACCAACACCAACATGTACGAACTGGAGCGCATCCTCGCGCACAACCAGAATCTGGTCGCGCTGAACGGCTACGACGAGGCCTTCCTTTCCGGTTTGTCGATGGGGGCCACCGGGATGATCGGCAGTACCGTCAACTTCATGGCCCGCAAGTTCATCGCCCTGCGCGACGCATTCAACGCCGGGCGCAACACCGAAGCGTTCCAGTTACAGCGCGAGGCCAACGAAATTATCGAAACACTGGTCGAAGTCGGCGTCTTCAATGCCGTCAAATACGCCATGGAACTGCGCGGCGTCGACTGCGGGCAATGCCGCGGACCGTTCAAGCCATTGACCGACGCAGACAAGCAAAAGGTGCAGGCAATCCTGGAAAAGAACCTCGGCGAGCCGTTGCGGTCGTAGAAGCAGGCGGGGCACGTAGCACCGCCACCGTGCTATCTTCCCCGCTATGTCGCCCATCATTCGTATCGAAAACCTCTCCAAGACCTACGCGTCCGGCTTCCGGGCGCTGAAAAACGTCAACCTCGACATCCGCCCAGGCGAGATCTTTGCCCTGCTCGGCCCGAACGGCGCCGGCAAGACAACGCTGATCAGCATCGTCTGCGGCATCGTCACCGGCAGCGAAGGCCGCGTAACGGTCGGCGGTCACGACATCGTCGCCAACTACCGCGCGTCCCGGGAACTGATCGGCCTCGTGCCGCAGGAACTGACCACCGATGCCTTCGAATCGGTGCGCGGTACGGTCGCCTTCAGTCGCGGGCTGTTCGGCAAGACACCGAATCCGGCGCTGATCGAAAAGATTCTTCGCGACCTGTCGTTGTGGGACAAACGCGACAACCCGATCATTTCACTTTCCGGTGGGATGAAACGACGCCTGCTGATCGCCAAGGCGCTGTCGCACGAGCCGCAGATCCTGTTCCTCGACGAACCGACAGCCGGCGTAGACGTCAGCCTGCGCCGCGACATGTGGCAACTGGTGCGCCGTCTGCGCGATTCGGGCGTTACCGTCATCCTCACCACGCACTACATCGAGGAAGCCGAGGAAATGGCCGACCGCGTAGCGGTAATCAACAAGGGCGAGATCATCCTCGTCGAGGAGAAGGCCGAACTGATGCGCAAGCTGGGCAAGAAGCAGCTGACCCTGCAGCTCGAACCTCCGATCGAAACGCTGCCGGCGGGACTGGAAGGCCACGCCCTTGAACTCTCGCCCGACGGCCGGCAGTTGATCTACACCTACGAATCCCAAGACGAGGAAACCGGCATCGTTCCCCTGCTGGAAGACATCCGCCAGGCCGGCATCCGCTTCCACGACCTGCAGACGAGCCAGCGCTCGCTGGAGGACATCTTCGTCAGCCTGGTAAAGGAAGACGCATGACCGGTTTCAATCTCCCCGCCGTACTCGCCATCTACCGCTTCGAAATGGCGCGCACCCGGCGCACCATCCTGCAAAGCATCATTTCGCCGGTGATTTCCACGTCGCTCTACTTCGTAGTTTTCGGCGCCGCCATCGGCTCGCGAATCGACCAGATCGAAGGCATCAGCTACGGCGCCTTCATCGTTCCCGGGCTGATCATGCTGTCGCTGCTCACGCACAGCATTTCCAACGCCTCGTTCGGCATCTTCTTCCCGAAATTCAACCGCACCATCTACGAGCTTCTCTCGGCGCCGGTGTCGCATTTCGAGGTCGTGCTGAGCTATGTCGGCGCGGCGGCGACCAAGTCGCTGATACTCGGCGCCATCATCCTCGCCACGGCGGCACTGTTCGTCCCGCTGCGTATAGACCACCCGCTATGGATGATCTTCTTTTTCCTGCTCACCGCTTTTACCTTCAGCCTGCTCGGGTTCGTCATCGGTGTCTGGGCGGACAATTTCGAGAAGCTGCAGCTGGTGCCGCTGCTGATCGTCACCCCGCTCACTTTCCTGGGTGGCAGTTTCTACTCGATCAACATGCTGCCGCCGTTCTGGCAGGCTGTGACCCTTTTCAACCCGGTGGTTTACCTGATCAGCGCCTTCCGCTGGAGTTTTTACGGCGTTGCCGACGTTCCCGTCTGGATCAGTCTGGTGATGACCGGCGTGTTCCTCACAGTTTTCGTCGGTATTGCCACCTGGATGTTGCGCACTGGTTATCGGCTGAAGAATTGATGATCGTGATCATCCGCCCCGGGGATTCAGGACAACTAAACCATTGGAACCACGAGAATGAAGAAAATCGGCATTATCGGCGGCCTTGGCCCGGAAGCAACCATTGATTACTACAGACGCATCACTCATTATTTCCATGAACAAAGCGCGGGCCTGAACACCCCGGAAATCCTTATCTACAGCGCCAACATCGTTGAGTTGTTCGAGCTTCTTGCAGACAAACGTTATGCGGCCGTGGTTGATTGGCTAGTCGCCAAACTCATCGTCCTCAAAAACGCTGGCGCCGACTTTGCGGCCATATCTGCAAATACGCCACATATCGTCTTCGATGAAATCGCCGCCCGCTCTCCACTTCCCTTGATCAGTATCGTCGAGGCAACACGGCTCGCGGCTCAGCAGTTGAAGATAAGGCGAGCGGGGCTGTTGGGGACAAAATTCACGATGCAAGCCAGCTTCTTCTCCAACAGTTTTGTCTCCCACGGTATCAGTGTTGCCGTGCCCTGCAGTGCCGATCAGGAGTACATCCATCGGAAACTTGAAACTGAAATCGAGCGCGGCATTGTTTCTGGTGAGACACGGCAAGGACTTGTGGCCATCATCAACCGGATGATCGAAAGCGACAAAATTGAAGCCGTCATCCTTGGCTGTACCGAATTGCCATTGATCCTCAAAGCGGAGGACGTTCGCATTCCACTGCTCAACACAACAGAAATTCACGTCGAATCCATCTGCAATGCTTGCCAATCGGCATAATCGCATTCTTCGACAACGCAACAGACTCAAGACAACTGACATGAAAATCTTCGGTATCAAGAATTGCGACACCATGAAAAAAGCGCTCGCCTGGCTCGAAACCAACGGCGTCGCCTGTGAATTTGTCGATTACAAGAAAGCCGGAGTCGCAGAAAGTCATCTCCCGGAGTGGAACAGCCGCGCGGGCTGGAAGATACTGCTCAATACACGCGGACTAATGTGGCGAAAGCTGACCGATAGCGAGCGCACCGACGTCGATGAAGCGAAGGCCTTGACACTGATGGCAAAATATCCGGCCCTGATCAAGCGCCCGGTCCTGGACACCGGGACAAACCTGCTGGTCGGATTCGACCCCGACCGCTACGCCAAGGAATTGAAGCAATGAGCAACACCGTTCAGCGTTTTCTGTTCGACGACCTCGACATCCGCGGCGCCGTCGTGCGCCTCGATACCGTCTGGGAAAAGCTCATGTCCGGACGCGACTATCCGGCAGCGGTCGTCGACCTGATCGGCCAGATGAGTGCCATCACGCTGCTGCTGGCCGACAACCTGAAGCAGGCCGGCCGCCTGACCATCCAGTTACGTGGCAGCGGGCCAGTTTCGCTACTGGTGATCGACTGCAACGAAGCGCTCAATCTCCGATGCATGGCGCACCACGATGAACAAATCGGCACAGGAACAGCCATCGGCCTGCTCGGCAATGGCGAGTTGCTGCTTTCACTCGACCTGCCGACGATGCGCGAGCCCTACCAGAGTATTGTGCCGCTCGACGGTCAGACGATTGCCGAAGTATTCGAGCATTACCTGACGCTCTCCGAACAACTCGACTCACGCATCTTCCTCGCCGCATCGGCCACAGGCGCCGCCGGCCTGTTCCTGCAGAAAATGCCCAACGCCGACCAGCGCGATCCAGACGGCTGGGCGCGCGTCGAGGCGCTGGCCGCTACCGTCAAACCGGACGAGTTGCTGTCGCTCACGGCGGAGGATCTTCTGACCCGGCTGTTCCACGAAGAAACGGTCCGCCTCTTCGCTGCCAAGCCCGTCACCAACGACTGCCCACCCGATTGGGACAAGATCCGTACCATGCTGCTCGCTCTCGGGCGTGAAGACGTCTATGCCAGTCTCCAGGAACGGGGCGAAATCATCATCAACGACGAACTGAGCAAAAACGAATACCGCTTCGACAAAGCGGCGATCGATGAATTGTTCAGCCACACGCCGGAAACACCGAAATCGGTACATTGACGCATAAGTGATTTCCCCAAAGGCATATTCCTCCGGGGTAGAATGCCGCGCGCATCGCCCGTACCAGGTGACGCTCAACACACAAAGGAGACAGCTTTGGCTAAAAAAAGACTGATCGTGGCAGCCGTATCGGTGGTTGCCGTTCTCGCTGTCGGTTACCCCGCCGCAGCCTGGTATCTCGGAACACAGATCGAAAAGGCTCACGCCGACGCGCGTGCCTTGATCGCCGCACAGCCCTATCTCAAGGTTTCGAACCAAAGTTACGAGCGCGGCCTGCTCAGCGCCAGCGAGACGACGACGATCGAGATTCCAGCCGCGCTTTTTTCTCCTCCCGGTGTGAAAGCCGACGAAAAGCAGAACACGCGGAGTCCCTTCCGCTTCACAATAAAGACGGCAATCCAGCACGGCCCTCTGCCAGGGTTCTCGACACTGGCCGCTGGCAGCGAGGTCTCGACCATCGAGTTCGACGAGCCGTTGCGCACGAAGATCGCGGAAGCATTCGGAACCAACCAGCCTTTTGACATCCGCACGACCTATAACTTCCAAGGAGGTGGACGTTCGACCTTTGCCAGCCGGCCATTCAAACTGGTTCTGCCGGGCAACACCCCGGAAAGCAAAGCGATGCTCTCCGGCGAGCAGATGGATATGGTCATGGAGTTTTCCAGAGGATTGGCCGACTATACGCTCCACGGCACGGCACCGCGCTTCGCGCTTTCCGAGCCCGGCGGTCCTAACCTGGCCATCAATGGGATGGCATTCGACAGCCAGCTCAAGCGTATCTTCCCTGATGAACCAATGCTTTATTCGGGGTCACAGAAATTCACTGCGGCCGAAATCAGCGTAACTCCAGTTGACGGTGCGCAATCGGGACCTGAGAAGAACGTATTGCTCAAGGAGATCGCTTACGACGTGCAGATGCCGGTCGCCGACGATTTCGTGGATGTAATCGCAAAAATGGGCGCCAACGTCGTTCAGGTCGGCGAACAGAACTACGGCCCGGCGCACTACGATTTCTCGCTCAAGCACCTGCACGCCCGCAAGTTAAGCGCTTTAACCCGTGCACTCCAAGGCATCTATACCAACCCCGAAATGCTCTCCGAACCAAATCGGCTAATGAAAGAGCTCTCGCCGACGTTCTTCGACCTGCTCGAGGATAACCCGGTATTCTCGATTGACCGCATCGCCTTCCGTACAGCCGATGGGGAAGCCAACTTCAAAGCCAGCATCAAGCTGGCCGATCCGAAGCCGGACGACTTCTCCAACCCGCTGATGCTGCTGGCCAAGCTTGATGCCGGAGCCACCATTGCACTGCCAACCGCGCTGGTCGACTCGCTGATTGGCGCCGGCAAGAGCGAAGAAGAAGCCCTGTGGGCACGCAAGAGCGCCGAAAAAACCCTGGAACAGTTCAAGCAACAGGGCTACATCACGGTGGAAAACAACCTGCTCAAGAGCAGCGTCACGTTCAAGAGCGGCCAACTGCAAGTGAACGGCAAGCCCTTCAACCCGATGGCAGCGATGTTGCAGCACCAGTCGTCACAGGAACCGGCCGAAGCCGAGGTTGAAGCAGAAAACGCGGCGCCGCACAACTGAACGGACAGCCGGGGGCCGGTTATCATCACGGTTCCCGGCAACTTCCATCGCCCCAATCCACTGACAGCACCTCTGTGACCTCACGTCCAGCCCCCGCACTGATCGCCGCTGGCACCGCCCTCGTCCTTCTCCTTGTCGGGTCCGGCTTCTCGCCTTACGATCGTCCGACATGGGCGCTCGAAGTAGCACCGGTTATCGTCGCGCTGGCGGTCATGGTACCTACCTGGAAGCGTTTCCCGCTAACTGGCCTGCTCTACTTCTGGATCTTCGTGCATGCCGTGGTGCTTATCGTTGGCGGAACCTACACCTATGCCCGCGTGCCACTCGGCTTTCAACTGGCCGACCTTCTCGGCATCGCGCGCAATCCCTACGACAAGATCGGCCACTTTTTCCAGGGCTTCGTCCCGGCGTTGGTAGCGCGTGAAATCCTCATTCGCGGCACTTATGTCAACGGCCGTAAGATGCTGAATTTCCTGGTGTCGTGCGTCGTGCTGGCGATCAGCGCCTTCTACGAACTGATCGAATGGTGGGTCGCTGAACTGATCGGCCAGGACGCCGACGAATTCCTCGCCACGCAGGGCTACGTCTGGGACACTCAGTCGGACATGCTTTTCGCGCTGATCGGTGCCGTGGTCGCACTGTTGCTCTTCTCGCGATGGCACGACCGGCAAATCAGAGCACTGACGCAGCCTCCTTCCGCCAAGGAGAACTAGCCCGGCCACCTCGGCCAGGCCGTCGAGCGGGTCCAACAAACGCAAGTGTCGTTCAGCTTCCCATGCCAGCAAAGGGCGACGCTTCGCCCTTGACCTCGAAAATGCGGTGAACACGCGCCAGCCCACCTTGCGCCGTCTCCCGATAGCTCGACTTCATATCTTGCCCGGTTTCCCACATGGTCTGCACCACCTCGTCGAAGGAAACAAGGTGGTGCCCGTCGGAAAACAGAGCGAATGCCGCGCAGTCCACGGCACGCACTGCGGCAATGGCGTTGCGCTCTATGCAAGGAATCTGCACGTATCCGCCGATCGGGTCGCACGTCAGGCCAAGGTGATGTTCAAGCCCCATTTCGGCAGCGTACTCGATCTGCCGTGGCGATCCGCCGAGTAGTTGGGCCGCCGCGGCCGCCGCCATCGCACAGGCAGTTCCGACCTCTCCCTGGCAGCCGACCTCAGCGCCGGAGATGGAGGCATTGCGCTTGACCAGATTGCCGACAAGCCCCGCTGTCGCCAGCGCTCGAACGATTTTTTCGTCGGTAAGCTGCGATTGCTGCTGGAGAAAGGACAACACCGCCGGCAGCACACCGCATGCGCCGCAGGTTGGTGCCGTCACCACGTGCCCGCCCGCTGCGTTTTCCTCCGACACGGCCAGCGCATAGGCGAACAACAACCCGAGTTCGCCGAAATGACCGGCACTCTTGCGCGCCCGGGCAAGATAGGCAGCCGCCTTGCGCGGAACCTTGAGGTCGCCCGGCAAGCGCCCTTCGGCGTCAAGTCCGGCGGCGATGGACCGCTTCATCGCACCCCAGATTTCGGCCAGAAACTCATGGATACCCTCGTCCTCGCAACGATGCACGACTTCCCACACTGACAGGTGCTCGGCCTCGCAGAAATCCAGCACATCCTTCATTCGTGCGTACGGATAAATGTCGATTCCGCCATCGACTCGCCCCGTCTCGTCAAGTAACGCACCGCCGCCAACCGAATACACGACTCGCGAGAGCAAGACCTGTCCACCACTATCGAACGCCTCGAAGCGCATTCCGTTGGGGTGGCGCGGCAGATTTTCCTCCGGCCGCCAGACGAGTTCAACCGGAAGCGGCACGAACGGCTGGGCGACGGCAACATCGGTCAAATGTCCTCGCCCGGTGGCCGCCAGACTCCCGTACAGCGAAATACGAACGGACGCAGTTTCTGCCGGCGTTTCACCACGAAACGCTTCGGCAGCCCGTCGCGGCCCCATCGTGTGACTACTCGACGGGCCAATGCCCGGACGAAACAGGTCCCTGAGTGATTTCATTCTGAAAACCTCACCGCAAAGAAAGCGCGTGAACACCGATCAGCATGTACCCGCCGATGATATCGCGGGTGACGAACGATACCACTCCGCACAGAACTGACGGCAACCCGGCGATAGGGAATTTTCCCTATGTCACTTTCCGCTTTTTCCAATATCGCCGATAGCTTGATCTCACTAAGCTTCAACGCGTCACATCGTTCTGGAGTTGTTCATGACCACCCCACCCGATCCGGCCCGACGCGCCTTTCTCTCGGCCATTCCGGTACTCACCGCCGGCATCGCCGCGCCCGCGCGAGCGGCTGATAAAAGCCGTCACCACTGGGGAATGCTCGTCGACACCCGCCGCTGCATCGCCTGCCAGGCCTGCACCATGGCCTGCGCGATGGAAAATGCCACCCCCGAAGGGACGTTTCGCACGGTCGTCGCCACCTATGCCGTCACGACGGCGGAAGGAACAACGGGGCTGTCGGTGGTTCCCCGCCTGTGCAACCATTGCGAAAAGCCGCCCTGCGTCGAGGTCTGCCCGGTTGGCGCCACGTTCAAGAACGACGACGGAGCCGTGCTCGTTGATGGCGACCGCTGTGTAGGCTGCGCCTATTGCGTGCAGGCATGCCCCTATGACGCCCGCTTCATCAATCACGAAACCGGCAAGGCGGACAAATGCACGTTCTGCAGCCATCGTGTCGCGGCTGGTCTGCTGCCGGCCTGCGTGGAAACCTGCGTCGGCGGGGCGCGCATCTTCGGCGACCTGAACGACCCGAAAAGCGAGATCAGCAAGCGCCTGAAAGACGCCGGCACGACTGTCAGCGTACTCAAGCCGGAAGCCAATACCCGACCCAACGTTTTCTATATCGGCCTGGACGCATCGCTTGCCGGCCGTGTCGAAGGCGTTTCCGCCGCCGACCTAATGTGGCGGCCCGACCATCAAGGAGGATGACATGACGACAACGGTCGAAGTACTCGGATTCGCCCGCGGACCGGACTGGCTTCCGTGGGCAGTGCAATATTTCTTCCTGATCGGCGTCTCCTGCGCGGCGTTTTTCCTCTCACTGCCGGGTCTTGTCTGGCGCCTGCCGAGTTGGCGCATGCTGTCAAGACTCGCCCTGCTTGCCGCGCTGATCAGCGGCCTCACCGCTCCGGTAGCACTGATGGCCGACCTGCACCAGCCGGGACGCTTCATCAATTTCTACCTGCACCCCAATTTCGGCTCATGGATGGCGTGGGGCTCGTTCTTCATTCCGCTGTACGTCGGCGGGCTGCTGCTTTACGCCTGGCTGTGCCTGCGTCCAACCTTGCTGCGGATGGGGCAGCAAGGAGGCCGAGGCCGGTTCGCCGCAATCTATCTGCGGGTTGCCTACGGCGGACACGACAACCGCAAGGCGATCGGCCTCGCCGCGCTCGCGGCGTCCCTCGGCGCGACGTTGCTGCTGCTCTATACGGGGATGGAAACGATGGTGGTCAGCGCCCGCGTCCTTTGGAACAGCCCGCTGGTACCGCTGCTGTTCCTGAGCACAGCGTGCGTCGGCGGACTCGGCATGACGCTGCTCGTCGCCGCTTTGGCCGGCCGGCGCGACGTTGCGCCAGCGCTCAACCGCTGCCTGGCGATCGCGCTCGCCGTGACTTTCGTCCTGCTCGCCGCATGGTTCGGCGGCGCGCTCTCCGGGCAGGCATCGGTGGCCGCGAGCGCCTTGACTTCCCTGGCCCACTCCCGTGTATGGAGCACCACCGGCTGGTGGTTCCTCGGCACGGCCGCGTTCGCCCTGTGGCTGGCCGTCCGTTCGCCCCGCGCGCTCTGGTCGACCGCACTGCTGGCGCTGCATGGCGCGTGGCTGTTGCGCTGGATCGTGTTCATCGGGGGCCAGGACATTCCGCGAATGGGGAGTACCTGGTTCGACTATTCGCTCGGCATGGGGTCCGACGGGCTGCTCGGCATCGTCGGTTCGCTCGGACTCGCATTATTCCTGTATGTCGTCCTGACCGGGCTGATCCCCTGGGACGAACGCGCAGACGCTTGAGGAGATACACATGGAATTCGGCAAACGTCGTCAACTGCTGGCCGCCGGCGGGCTCGCCGCCTTCGCAGCCGGTTACTCGGAAACCGCCGGCCGCGTCGTCGGCAAGCTGCTCGGCCGCGACACGCCAAAGCATCGCACGGCAGGCAACGCGCCCGAACCGGAATACCGCGTCGACGCGCAGGGCAGGGTCGAGCTCAACCCGGC